>JADGBS010000140.1 GCA_015231325.1 Oligoflexia bacterium
CGAACCAAAAAAACAAATAAAACAAATAAAACGAATAAAACAAGAAATTCGCGAGATAAAATTAGCGACCTTATCAACACGCTCACTTATTTAGCAATAACCGAGACCCATCCCCGAGCACTCACATCATCCAAAATATTTGTCTCTAATTTAGCAACGCTACCTCAGTACAAATTTTTTACTCCTTTGGTTTTAAAAATCATCAGCTACTCCCGAAAATTAGGTTCGCCTTTAGCAAAGGCGCTCTTCCCCATAAAACAGGGGATTATTGCCGATCACAAATTTGAACGCCAAATTAGCAGCGAATTGGCCGCTGCACACTGGCAATTTGCCTTCACTGCGGTTCTTACGTGGATTTTTATTTATGCCTCTAACCAGCTGATATCTCCTGACTTTCTGGCAAGTACTACAACTGACGCACTTCATACACCACAATTACACTCGATTGCTAATTTATTACCAATTCTCATTACCCAATTTTTAGGCCTGGCGTGTTTTTGGTTGTTATATAAGAGAATGAACCAGGCCTTATTTGCACCCTTCACTCGATATTTTGAGTGCCTCTACACACTATATTCCCTCTCCCTTACCTCTCTTCCCTGGCCCAGCATATTGCAAGAACTGCAGCAAGAATTGAAAGAACTGTTCGCCTCATCTTGCAAAGGTTTGCAATCGGTCAAAGATCGTTTACAATTGATTATAGAATTAGCGCAAAGTGTTGGGGGAAAGCTTGATGAAGAGTTGCAGGAGGCCATCCAGGAGACCTGCTTCCAACAAGGAGAAAGATATCAGTACTTTCTGAAGTGGTGTAAAATTTTAAAACTGCTCATTACTGCTGTTTTTTTCCTTGGCCCGTACTTTTATTTTTTATTTCTACTATTTTCTTATTATACAAAATGGTAACAATCATTAACAGTCATAACGGAGTCAGCATGGGGTCAGTATTATGAACAACAAAGTTATTTTTTCAATGTACAAGGTGGGAAAGATCTACCAAAACAAAAAACATGTACTAAAGGACATTTCCCTGTCGTTTTTTTATGGCGCTAAAATTGGCGTATTAGGATTGAACGGCTCAGGAAAGAGCACCTTGCTGAAAATAATCGCCGGGATAGAAAAAGATTATTTGGGTGAAATATCCGTCTCCAAGGGTTATAACATTGGATATCTTGAGCAGGTACCTACCCTTGATCCCAACAAGACTGTAAAAGAGGTTGTTTCCGAGGGAGTTCAGGAGGTGGTTGACCTACTGAAGAGTTTTGATGACATTAGTAACGCCTTAGGTAATCCAGATTTAGATCCAGATGAGATGAATCGACTTATTGACCAGCAAGGAGAATTACAGACGCAGTTAGAGGCCAAAAACGCCTGGGATTTAGATGCCCGCCTAGAGCTAGCAATGGATTCACTGCGTTGTCCACCTGAAGACATGAAAATTTCTCTACTCTCCGGAGGAGAGAAACGACGGGTGGCACTCTGTCGTCTACTATTGCAAGAACCAGAAATCTTGTTACTCGATGAGCCCACCAACCACCTCGACGCCGAAACCGTATATTGGCTAGAGCGCCATCTGCAAAATTACCAAGGAACAGTTATTGCCGTCACCCACGATCGCTACTTTTTGGATAATGTCGCTGGGTGGATTCTGGAGCTGGACCGTGGCGAAGGCATCCCTTGGGAAGGGAATTACTCCTCTTGGCTTGAACAAAAAACACGTCGCTTGTCTATCGAAGAGAAGCATGAATCAAAGCGCCAGCGCTCATTAGCGCGAGAGTTAGAGTGGATCCGCAGTAACCCACGCGCTCGACACGCTAAAAGCAAGGCACGTATCAATAACTACCAGGAAATGCTGGATGTTGAGCGAGTCAAACGCAATGAGACTAATGAACTGTTTATTCCCCCAGGACCAAGGTTGGGCGACGTTGTAATCAACGCCCAAACTTTGCGTAAGTCATATGCTGACAAAGTACTATTCGATAATTTAAATTTTAAAGTTCCACCAGGAGCGACCGTAGGGATTATCGGACCTAATGGTGCAGGAAAAACTACACTCTTTAAATTACTCACCGGGAAAGAAGAACCAGACAATGGAACAATAACCCTAGGGGAAACCGTCAAACTTTCCTACATCGATCAGGAGCGTGAGATGGATGGAAACAAGACTGTTCTTGACGTAATCTCTGGAGGCGAAGACGTAGTTCACTTGGGTAAACTTGAAGTCAACGCTCGTGCTTACGCTTCTCGTTTTAACTTTAATGGCGACGACCATATGAAACCCATTAAAAATATCTCCGGTGGTGAGCGCAATCGAGTGCACTTGGCAACCATGCTAAAAGAAGGCGGTAACGTTTTGTTACTTGATGAGCCTACCAACGATCTCGATGTTAATACTCTACGAGCGCTGGAAGACGCCCTTATGGAATTTGCAGGATGCGTGTTAGTGATCAGCCACGATCGCTACTTTTTAGACAGAATCGCTACTCATATTTTGGCATTCGAAGACATGGGCGAGGTGGTATGGTTCGATGGCAACTATACCCAGTATGAAGAGGATCGTCGACGACGCCTCGGTGAAAAAGCGCTGCACCCTCATCGTTATGTTTATAAAAAACTCTCACGTTAAACCCGGCAACCATATCTATAACTCAAGTATCTCCCCCACTCTCCGATTTTGCATAAATATAATTACCTGAACATTTTTTCTAATCAACTCTTCCACTGTCTTAAAAGAAATCTCTTTATGCATTGCGTAGATAACATATAGCAATGTTAATCGATCAATAGCATCGGCCGCCGAATTAGCATGAATGGTACAAAGTAAACCACGATGGCCAGTATTCATCGCTAAAAAAAACGGCACGATCTCCGCTCCACGAATTTCTCCTAAAATAATACGGTCTGGGCGCAATCGCAGTGCATATGAACAATAATCATGTAGCTGCTCGGAATTGGCCAACAAGTGGGTTACGGTTGAACGCTCTGCACTCAATTCGTGAGTATCCTCCAATATAACCAAATGTTCGCTGGAGGCAATTTGCTGCAGTAACAACCCAAGCAAAGTGGTCTTGCCACTGCTGGTGGCCCCTGCTATTACCATATTTTTCTTCTGAACAACATATGAGCAAAGTCGCTGGGCCATCGCTAGCTCAATATCAAAATCCTCAAAAGAAAATCCATAATTTTCCTGCTGACCGTCCTGACCACCATGACCACTCTGACCATCATGAACACCCCCACAAATACTTCGATCAAAGGCAGATTTCACCGACTCTACACTATACAACCGACGTAAAAACATCTTCGAACGTTGGTAAGGATTCAATGCTCGATGTAGCAGAGTACAACGAAAATAATACCCAAAAAGAACAGTGCTAAAACTAGCAAACGGTGTCCCATAATTCCAAGAAATCTTCTTGCGGTAAGCAAAAGTTATCAATGCATTTTCAAAATCATCACTTCCCCAATTCAATATTTCTAAATTGCGAAGTCCTCCATCAACCTCTAATTGCATAAAACGATTTCCGTGAAAAATAATTTCTTTGATTTCTGAACTACTCAAAATTGCATGTAAAAACTTGAACTCACATAAACTTTGATACCACTCCCAAAGCAACGCTCCTTCACCCTCACTAGTCACCGCGAGAATGGCCGCTGCGGAAATTTCCGCCTCAGTCCCTGCTAATTCAATGAACTCCAATTTAACTAAATTGGCCAATTCTCTAAAAGATAGTAGCTGCGCCTGAGCAAGCGCTTTTGTATAAATTTTTCCTGCTAAAGAAATTATCATTTCGACATATCTATCACCAAACTCCTTAATGCTCTTTAATGCTCGCGGAGAATACAGAGACAGTTGTTGAGGCAACTGCGGTTGCTCCTGGAACTGCTTGTTCATTTTTTCCATTTTTTTCATCCTTTTCGTTCTTTTCGTTCTTTTTATTTTCCCCCACAAACTCTTCTATACTCACCAATCCATAAATTTGTTTGTATGTACTTTGATTGACCTGAGTACTAAAAAGCGCTCCCAAAAGGGGAATATCCCCCAACAGAGGAATACTCTTTCGTTGATCCCCTACCGTCCTCAATCCAATATGAAAAAACTCCAACATCGTTCCAGATGGTGATGATATAGTTAATAACGGAATAGTGAACTTTGATGCTGTTTTACTGCCAACAATATTATTATCGACCGGACTGCTATATTCTGCCTGATACTGAAGTTCCAATTCTTTACCTTGAATCTTCAACTCAAAAAATAAATTTAAACCTGCAAACCCCCATTCTACAAAACGTACTGTTTTCTTTGCTCTCAACGATGCGGAGGAGGAAGAGGTGCGCCGAGTTCTTTTAGCGCCCTCTAATCCGCCTAATTCTCCTAATTCTTCATCATCATCCGCAACATAGCTTTCATCAAGATTGCGGTCAACCTGTAAGGGAATGTTCGTCCCCATCTTTAAAGCGGCGGGAGATCCTTCTTTGATTAACAGCTGGGGTTCTGCCAATGTACTAACTTTAATTTTTTGATTTTCTAAAACAATTTCACTACTCCCCACCCAGTGTTGATTAAGCTTTAACGCTTGCCACCAATCCATGCGAAAAGTTGATGGCCCTAATGAAAATTCTTTTCCGTCGCTATGCTCCAACTGTAAAAACTTTAACTTCAACAAATAATTTTTTCGTTTCGCGATGTTTGGTAAGGGATGCCAATCAATCCAATATTTTTTACCCAAGAAATCTAATGCCACCTTACTCGGAGGTGTGCTTTGGTCGTAATTACAATAAAGACGTAAAAAAATATCTTCACAAAATATTCCTGCCACCAGTTCTTTACGCAAAGTGCCTTCTATATCAGCAATGATTAGATCACGCAAAGATGTGGATAAATGAATTTGTGAAAATTGATTTAGGTGCAAATTTAAATGAGGATATTTTTTCGCCATGGCCATCAAATGGTAATATCCACGTAAATCCCCCACCTTTCCGCTCAAAACCAACACACCGCCACCGCTATCACTACCATGCGCCTCGATAGTAGAACCCACCTCCGCAAGCATCTGCTTCAACACCACCGTGCTCAATTCCTGACGCTTAGATATAACATAAACCTGATAACGAAAGCTCTCTGGGCCCTTCCACACCACAATCTCGCTGTATCCTTGACCCTTGCCCCGTATTAAGAGGCCATCCTTTTGAGGAAAATAGCGACAAGAAATCACCATTTTGTTACCTATCGAAAATTTAGTATTGTTAGCGCCTGCAGTTCCCTGTGATCGACCTAAACTGCGTAAATTTAATTCTTTCACCTCGCCCACCGCCAGCACTATGTTTTTTTCTGCACTAAAGAGAATTTTTGATTGCATATTTTGTGCTGGTCCGATCTCTTCACAAACACATCTCTCGAATAAAAGCGCACCAACAATCACTAATGTTTTGACATAAGGACCAAAAAACGGTAAATAAAGTAATAGACTGTTTGGATTTTTATTTTTTTCAATGAGGAGTTTCAAAATGGTATCTAGGACAAAAATGACAGAAACTAAAAGAGCTAATAAGCTCAAACGTAGTGGTTTAAAAAGAAAAAAAGCTAATCGTAACAAAGGTACCACTCCTAAGTTCCCAATCCATCCAGATAAATCCAAAGAGTAATGTGCATTAAAATATTTCAAAGTCATCTTCTTTTGCCGTTTGTGCCGTTTTGGTTGTTAAATCTAAATCGGATAGATCGTCTGTTAGTGAATCGCTAAATGGAACGCCCTTCCAATAATCCTCGGCACTTAATTGTAACAATTGCTTGATGTCCGTCTTTGGTATATACATTTGCAAGACATTCACTCCTAACTGCCCCGATGCCTGGTTTTGGGAGTTTGCTTGCGTTTGAATTTGGGCCTGAGCTTGAGCTTGAGCTTGAGCTCCTAAATCTTCTGCACGAATCCAGGCCTTTTTAACTAACAGTTTATTTTTTTTATCAAAAATGGTTATCGGAAGATAACGATTTCCAAGCGTCTGCTCTGTTGCACTAGCACCAGCACCACCCCCACCCCCAACTTCTCCTGCGCCCACAAAAATGATTATAGGAACTCTTACCCGTACATATTCGTGTAAATTAAATTCATATGCAGGTACAGGTCGTACTAAAGGCAAGGCCACCCTGCTTTCGATAGCATTTTTTTCAACACGCAAAAATTCCTTACAAAACATAAAATTAATCAAGAACATAAACAAAAATAGCAACACAGCAACCAGAAGGTACTTTCTGCGACTATTCCACTGATAGAATTGCTTGAATTGCTTAATTTGCTTAATTTGTATAGTCACCGTTTAATATCCTCATTCGCACATAATTCCCACATTCTTTATTATCGCCGCTGCGACAATGTTCTATCACCACAGCGCCCTCCCGCTGATAATACGATCGGTAGCGTCCATATATCTCCAAGATAAAAACACTCCATATGGTCAAAGCTGTCATCCACACCAGGCCTTCTATCAGACCATCACCTCTTCTGTTCATCGGTAACACTCCCACAACTATAATGATGGGCCATTTCCTTTTTAAAATGCACATTCTCTACCTGCAACACTTTGAAATAAATCATGCTTAAAAATATTACTGTCTGAAACAAAAACAGACCTAAAACAAACACCTGCCCTTTCCGGGTGAGAGCTTTACGAGCGAGCACAAGGTCTAACGCCAACTTAACGATAATTTTTTTCAACGGTTTTAACGTTTTCAGCACGTTGTTTATTACACTGCTTTGCAACATAATCTATGTACCTTTGAGATATATTTTGAGTTTTCGTCATAAAATTCACCATAAACAATGCCGTCCATAGCAAAATGGTGACAACCAAAAAAGAAGAAAAACTGCTCATATGCTATACACTTTCACTATTCAAGGAATATTGGCCACAATTTGTTTTCGCAAATCTTCAACTCTTTTTTTTAGCACTGCCCCCAAATCCCTCATCATCCCTAAACATAAAAGCGCTATTAAACTGGCGACAATAACGTACTCAATCATCCCTTGTCCTTTACAATCATTGCTATAATCACTGCTATAATCACTGTCTTTTTTTCCAAATTTCCCCAAAATCCTTTTCCAAATTTTTTTAAAGATACGTTTTAACATTACGACTCCTAATTTAAAAAAAATCATTCACCCATACTGCCCTATACCGTCTCCATCTCCGTCTCTCCTCTCTTGCAACATGCCATGCCATCCCAAGTCCACCAAATGCCACCAATATCACCCACTTTGCCTCTACGGTCTAAACCATCATTCAAGAAACTTAACTACGACACAAAAACTAAACCACACACTATACGTTGCTAGGCCAATTTCATTGGATTAGTTTTTTTCCAGAAAAAGCGATACAATATTTCCAGCAATCGTTCATTTGGTTTTAATTTAGTTTTTAATTATTTTTTAATTGGTTTTTATTTAGTTTTATTCATTGGGGTTTATCCGTCATTGGGGGTAACATGAATTTTTCCGTTCATAAATATCGATCATCATTATCTACGATGATCATCCTGCTTTTCTTTGGATTTCTAGAACCTAATAGATCATTTGCGGCTAGCGCAGATCCAGTACCGGTCCCAACTCCTTTATCCAATGAATATTTTGCAAATTTATTTGGTTCGTGCGACAGCAAGTACGAGCGACTGTTATGTCATCTATGTGAAAGCGCTGTTTTTTTTGTCGCTGAACATGGTGGTAGGTATGATAGATGCTTGCAAAAATACCACATTGAAGAAACGTGTTCACCCCAAAACAAATTGCTCCGCCCGATTAGTATTAGTAAGGGAGAAAAAATTGTTGATGCATTTAAAAGGGCCATAGAAAATTATGGAAGAAAAAAAAGGCTCAACCCAAAAGACGTTGCAATGTACTGGACAAAGATCATCGAATACACTCTCTTCCCCAATACCTTTCCTAGTAATAGGGTAGTTGTGCTTAAAGAGGGAAATAATTATCATTCTGTATCTCTATTAAAAACAAGAACCAGTTTCATTTTTGATACCGGTGAATGGGCAGCTTTGCCAGGTACCAATAAACAAGTAACCAAGGGGATTGCGATAATAGGCGGCCATTCGCAGACTGAAATGACTGAAACAATGAGAGAAACCTTAGTAGCGGTGCTGCATTTAAAAACTGGCGAAAACCATTCGGAACAGTACAATAGAATTACAAGAGACTCAGTACAAAAAGAATACGATGCTTTAATGTCTATCAATAAATCAGGCCCGTCGAGAGGGATTGCTGCCCCCATGGGCAAAATAAATCAAGATTTATATTTTCAACGATATTACCCAGAAGGTGATTTCTATAAATGGCAATCTCTAACGGGTAGAAAGCTGTCCGACAAAATGATCTACAGTCTGTTGCTCGGTCTATGGCAAATTCATCAGACAGGGATTGCCCATCTTGATATTTCGGCATCAAACGTGATGATTGATGGCGACAGTGCAATAATTACCGATTTGGGAAATTCTCGACGTCTGAACGAAGTTGTAAACATAAACCCCGGCGATACCACTACTGCAGATTACATCGACCCTCACGCCGCTTTGTTGTGTAAGACAACCAGGGTGGCCATGGACGTGAAGCGCAGTTTTCCAAATTTCACAAATTTCGAGGAGGCCAAGGCCGCTGATGGATATGCACTAGGACTGGTAATTCTTCAATCTGAAACACCACATTTTGGAAAACGAGTGGCCGAACTAAATGCCTGTTTCAATGCAGTTTGTTCCCCACACGATAAGTATCGTAATCCTCGTAAACTATGTAAAAATGTCTTATTGGCATCAATGAAACCAGATTTTAATTATCATCAAATGATAAAATTCCATAACACTCTCCTTGCTTCCGAGCTCAACGTAAATGTAGCATTGATACATGAGGCGTTTTGACGTAGTTTCGACCCCTCACTGTCGACGCCGGTGGAAATCGACATCGACAAAAATACACTAATATGGTTAATTACCCATCCATTTTTACCGATGAGGCCATCCCTGTACGTCACTATTCGCATTTGGGAAAAGATAATGGCGGCCACCGGGCAGGATCCTGAACCAACTGCAAAAATAAAAATAATAAACGGAATACTTGTTCATGAATAATCACCAAAAATTACCATCCACACAAATAAATGTGATGACCATCACAATGATCGTCACAATGATCGTCACAATGATCATATTGAGCACAATTCCAGCACGAGTACAAGCGATAGATATCGGTCTCATCTATAAGAATTGTGCTAGCACAAGCGCAAGCACAGTCGCTGTTGGACAACCATCTTCATCGTTGCCATCCTCTCTGCTACCACCATTGCCCGATTTGGGTAGTGCCCCTGACCAATATTTTACGGAAATATTTGAACTAACTGCACGAAAAATTATTGATGAATGTGCAAAAAATCATACACCTAGG
>JADGBS010000141.1 GCA_015231325.1 Oligoflexia bacterium
CCCGCTACCCTCGCTAACTGGATTTTTCCTAATTTCACTTCAGCAGACTAAACTATTACCTTTTTTTAGTCTCGCTAATAATTTATAATATATGTACAGCTATCTTGTCCATTTTTTCTGCAGGGTTTTGTATTGTCGTGAACTACTGTTGCTCTTAATTCAAATTTGTTTGCCATGGCAGTAATAATTCCGCGGTCAAATTCACACGGATATGGGGTGTTGCAAACACTGATTATCACTTTTTTATCAGCAATTTTTTCAAATCCATAGTGACCAATTCCTTCAAGCATTGTTCCTGTAGCGGGATTAAACATATCTATACCATTTTTTCGGTGATTCATATGAAATGCTATATCAATAGATTTAACCGCGCTTTCAACATCCTTAACCCAAGTAGGGAATTTAGCATTAATAGGGATGCATTTACCAGTAAGAAATAGTGAAGTATCGCCTAAATCTCTGGAGATTTTTTCAAAGGCCTGCAACCATTGATCAAGTGAATACCATTGAGCAGGGTCAAGCAATAACTCATTGTCCTTCTTTTCGCAAATACCGTGCGCCACCAGGTACTTTATTGCGACACCCTTAAATGCTCCAAATCCTTCAATCATAGAATACATTGCTTGTCCTAATACTTCAATGTTGGGTTCGAATGTTTTAAATTGCATTTATTCCTCCTTGTAATAAGACTACGATAAAGGGTTTGTCGGAATACCGGACATTTATCTTTAATCCCGAATACCAACATTCCATAGCGACAGAAACAGATATTTGCATTGTATAAAAAGAATGATATCCGTTCGGCAAATGTGAGGGTAAAATTTACCTATAATAAGTACATTTTCTTATTTAGGCCAATTTTTCTGATTATTTGACGATCAGAAGGCCAGTGAGTATTCCTGTAGGTCTTTTAAAAACATTCAGTAATAAAGGAGTTTTCGATGAAAAAAAATTTTTTGTTTTTATTAGCACTGTCGCTATTTAGTTTCTCAGTAAATTTAGCAGTAGCTGCCACTAGAGCAGATGCAGAAGCAATGGTAAAAAAGGCAATTGAACTTTTTAAGACTAAAGGTAAAGATGGGGCACTTGCAGCAATTAGTGATCCAAAAGGTGAATTCATTAAGGGTGACCTTTATGCATTTGTAATAAAGATGGATGGTACTTGTATTGCTCATCCGGCCAATGCCAAATTGATAAATAAAGATCTTCATCCGTTAAAAGATACTGATGGAAAACAATTTATGTTGGAGATGACTAACTCTGTAAAAGCAAAACCAGATGGGACTTGGACAACTTACAACTGGACAAATCCAGAGACTAAAAAAATTCAGAAAAAATCATCTTATACGGTGAAAGTTCCGGGTGAAGAGATGTATGTTGGTTGTGGTGTTTACGAGTAGTGTTTAAAAATTCAGCGTAAGACGTTCTAACTCGGCAGGGAACTTGGCGGTTGAACTGAAGAGTTAGAATTTCACTGAAGTTTCATTAGATGGCGACATTTGAGGCAGCTCCAAACCTTCTAGTTCCCCTCATAGCGGGAGGAGGTTCTAACTATTTCCTAGTTTTTGGTTTTGTTATGGTGATAGATTCACTAAAAGATAGTGCGTCTAAAATGAGGAGAGCAGATATAATAGGAGGGTGAGAAATGTCTACACTTAATTGGTATCGCAACTTAAAGTTAGCAAAAAAATTAAATATTAACACTGCAACAGTGGTAGGCCTAATGGTCCTATTCGCTACCATCTGCTACGTAAAGTTGAGCGACCAAAAAGAACTCATTAAAAACATCTACTCTTCGTTTGAGCGGCGTGGCCAATTGAGCTCGATTTCTCAAGATCTATTTGTAGCACATAGTGTAAGTTACAAGCTAATCAGTTGGGTATCGGCCGGTTATGATGAGAAGAAAATAGCGAACACATTCAATGCTAACCAGAACGCTCTCGATTCAATCATAAAGGGGATAAGCGATTTAGAAACCTCTATCTCCACTAAGGATATAGCGTTGATGGGGGATCAAATAAAAGCGGCCAGAGAGTCCCTTGTCAGATATAAAAAGGCCGCAGCAGAGGTCTATGACATGCTGGGAACTGATAGTGCTGCCGCTAATATGATGATGGCCAGTGCTGAAGATGCCTTCCAGTCATCTAATAAGGCATTCGCAAAAGTGGAAAATTTTCAAAAACAAAAATGTGATGCCACATATGCAGAAGCACTCAAAGTAATTCAATCAGTGATCGTTTCAGTCATTGCTATTGCGCTGATAATTGTAGTGGTAATGGTTCTTTTAAGTCTAGTTATAAATCAAAGTGTTTTGGGTGGTCTGAAAATGATCAATGAGGTCGCTATCAATATTGCTCGCGGACATATAGCTAAGGTTGATTGCGACTTAAAAGACGAGATAGGTGATTCCGTTAGGTCAATGAATTCCATGATTGAGGTATTGTTGCGAGTGAATTCTAGTCTGGATAAGATGGCCGATAATTGTCGCCAGGGTAATCTAAAAGAGCGCTTGGACGATCAACTGTTTGAGAATAAATATAAGGAAATTATCAAAGGAGTAAACGATATTTTAAATGAAACCTTGAGGCCCATTAATGACGCCATTGAGGTATTAACCAAGATTTCTAAGGGTAACTTAACTTCGAAAATGCAGGGTAGTTACCTCGGAGATCATGCTCGAATAAAAGAAGCAATAAATGATACGATGTTTTCCCTTAACACCGTTATTGGACAACTGAAGTTGGTTGCAGATAATGTTAGCGATAATGCGCTTAGAGTTTCTGAAAATAGTACCGCTCTACATACGGGCTCAACAAGTCAGGCGAGCGCAGTAGAGCAGATCACTACAACCATGGTCGAAATAGGTAGTCAGATCAGTAGCAATGCTCAAAATGCCAACCGTGCAAAAAATTTAGGTATGGATGTAAAACACAATGCGGACTATGGAAATGAACAAATGAAACTCATGTTGAGTGCAATGAGTGATATCAGTGTTTCCAGCCAAAACATTTCAAAAATTATTAAGGTCATTGATGAGATTGCTTTTCAAACCAATTTGCTGGCCTTAAATGCTGCTGTTGAGGCCGCCCGCGCAGGAAAACACGGCAAAGGTTTTGCGGTGGTGGCAGAAGAAGTTCGTAACTTAGCGGCCAGAAGTGCAGAAGCGGCAAAAGAAACCACCCAGATGATTGAAGATTCTAAAAACAAGGTAACGCAGGGATCAAGCATTACCAAGGGAACTGCTGAAGCGTTAATTAAAATCGTGAACGGAATAACTGAGGTTACTGAACTTGTCTCTCAGATTGCAGCTGCCTCTGATGAACAGGCACAAGGGGTGGCCCAGAGTAATATCAGTTTGAAACAAGTGGTGAATGTAACTCAAAAGAACAGTGCTGTATCTGAAGAATCAGCATCAGCTGCAGATGAGTTAACGAAAAATGCTCGCAAACTAAATGATATGATCAGTAAATTCAAGTTGGATAACACTGACGATTTACAGGTTTCTTCAACAGTAACAGCAACACCTGTTCTTATCTCCTTATCATCCAAAAACCGATAATCATTACTAGAGTACATACGGATGAAACTCTTCGTCAAAGCGCTTCCACAAGCGTTTTAATTCTTCTTCTTGCTTTAGCAAGTCTGGAGTTTTAAGAAGCTCTTTTTGATATGCATCCAATGCTCGCGAAACTAGGAAACGAACTCCCTTCAACTCTTTTTTGGCCAAGGCAATGGTATGTTCTCTATTGAGCGAAGCATGCAATAAGTACTGTTTTAACGACATAAATAATGTTGCACTGAGAGGAGAAATCTTGGGCGCTAATTGTTCTAATGCAGATAACGCTTTTGACATGCTAAAAACCGCTTGGTCCATCTGGTTACGTTTGTAATACAAGTAGGCCAATTTTTGATATTCTTTAACTACCGTCTGCTCTAAATAATCCTTACTAAATTTAAAATCCAATTTGCCGCGCGAAAGTTGTTCCAATAGCTCTAGGCGTTTTACTTTATAACCAATTTCGCGCTCACTACCACCAGCAATATCACTGGCGGCCACTTCTGCCAGCAACCCATAGATCACCATTAGTTGCCGATGATATTCATTGGCGTCGCTAGACTTGGACTTACTAATCAATTCATTGAACTCGGCCAAGGCCTTTAGCAACTCTCGCTCCGCGGGCACCAGATCTTTGCTCTTAAAATAGGTGTACCCCAAAGCAAGACGCATTTTGGCACTATTCAAATTGCCGGCGGCACCGCTATAAGCGGCACCGCTAGAAGCGGCACCCTGTTGCAATAATTCACGATAATTGTTGCTCGCCTTCTGATAATCGCCAGCATACATAGCGTAAAATGCCAGCTTCTCCTTCAGTGGTGGCGCAACGGCATCCAACGCCACCGCTCGCATCATCTTCTCTTTAGCACCATTGAAATCGAAGGAATAAAAAAGGGCACGAGAATAGAACCACAAAAAAGCAACTTCCTCGTCCTTGGATGCAAATTTTATACGCTCACGATAACCACCAAAACGACTGGCCAAAGCGTAATTTTTCCCTTGCAGATGCAGGAGTAACAAATTATCCAAGGCAGATGCCCTCGCTCGAGGATTGTTACGAGAAAGGTCGTAGGCGAGCATCAATGCACGATTGGCCGCCTGCAAATAGGTAGAGTACTCTTTCCCGCCAAACTTTAAGTCTTTATCCATAAGAAGAGTATAGTAAAGATATCCTTGTAACAGATAGCGCATAGGAGAAAACTCCTGAGCTCCCATATTCTCCAGATCATAGATCGCGGACTTAATAGTGTCTTTGGGTAATATTCGATGAGAAATCTTATATTCATAAATTTTTTGTAAAGCACTTACGTATTGCACGCTCTCTCCCAGGTGATTTCTATTGCGCATATTCAGGTAACGATCATTAATCTCCTGCATTCCTTTGACCTCGCCCATGGTTTTTAATAACGTCACCATATGGCCAAAGTGTGCTTCTAAATCGTCGCTCAAAAGCAACGCACCATAAAAATTATCCATTGCATAGTTGTCTTTTCCCGCAGCGATATACTGATATGCGTTATTTAAAACACAATAGGTATATTGGGCCCGCGCCTCCTTAAATTCCATCTCTGAACGTAAGGTGAAGCGCATCCAGTTAGTAGCAACAAATGTTTGATACACCGATTTTTCTCCACTAACCATGTTCAAAATTGCTCGCACAAAGATAACTCTTTTTAGCAGGTACACCTTCTGATTATCATTTATTACTTTTACCAAACGAGAATATGCGTCCTTCTCTTCCTTGGATTTGGCCGGTAATATCCCCACCTCCAAAGATGCAATTTCCGCTTGGAAGAAATAATGTAACGCCGAACCCTCCTTCCAACGGGCAAGGAGGGATCGATAATTTTCTATGCGCTGTTGAGGCGTAAGCGTGGACTCCTCCTGCATATAGGTAGCATAGGTGAACGCGTAGTATAATATCTCATCTTCACTTAGTAGCTTCGACGTCAACATCTTCAAATAATAATTTTCTAACTTAATAGAAGAAGAGTTATTAGCGTTATTATTGTTATTTTTCGCATGCAAAATTTTTGCTAACTCTAAATAATAATATAATTCCAATGAATGCTCAAAAGTAGTGTAATCAATTTGGGCCAACAGTACGCCCGCGCTATCCTGCGCCGCGCTATCCTGCGCCGCGCTATCTTGCGTCGTTGCCATGGAGTTACCTTTCAACATCATATGTAGATATGCCTTGCTCAATTTTTTTAGCGGAGACGATGGCATAGTAGAAAGTTTTTGAAGCTGCTCTTCGATAAACAGCTCGAATGAGGCGGTAAGCTCTGAGAGCGGCTGCAGCTCAAATTCTTTTAGGGACTGAATTAATATATCCATCATCGAATAAAAATTGTGGAGTTTAGGTTTTGACTGATTCAACAGTTTTAATTTTTCTCCATAAAATAGCGCAGAGGAATACTCCTTTAGTTGTAAATGAGTGACATAAATTTTGTGTAACAATTGCTGATTTTGCTGAATATGCTGGCCATGCGAGTCACCGTTTTTTAATTGCGCCAAATGATTATAGAGTAATAACCGTTCTCCATAGGTACGCGAGACCATCAATGCTTCCAATAATTCTTTTTCTTTCCAATGCTGCGGAACTTCTCCGGATGGTGGCAAGCGATAAATATCCAAAGATCCTTCAAAAGCGCAGGTTAAGTATAAATGATCACCATTAAGGTAAGGATAACTACAGTTGGTTTCTACTGAGTTAAGCGCCAAAGGGGTGATTTTCTGTGGGCAACTTATCGCTGCCAGCGCATCAGAAGCAGTGTCGCTAAAAGTATAACGAAAAATAACCCCATTATCATGGCCATCGATCAGCTGATCATGGTTGGTATCATTTATGAATTGTGCCCAATAAAGCGACGTACGAGAAGTATGAGAAGTGCGAGCGTCAAGATTTTCTGTAGATAAATGCAAAAATCCAATTACTCCCGGAAGATCCAAGCATAGAGGAATCTGCTTCACTACATTAAAGTTTTGGTCTAACGTCACCAGCGTTATCTGTTGATTTTGATTAACATATGCCAACAAGCGCCCATCAGCAGTAACGGAGTAAGAAGAAATTCTTTCCTTTAAAACACTTTTAAGCTGTTTTGTTGGCAAATCATAGACAAAGATCTCTTGCAATGGATTAGCGCTCTGCATCATTTTTCCTTGCCCAGTCAAAAACAAAATTTTAGAATTTCCTACCCACTGGGGCAAAGACTCTTCGCTATTTTTACGATGAATACACTCAATATCAACGGGGGGGGCAGCAGTACTATTGCTACTGCTACTGCTACTGCTACTGCTACCAGCTGTAATTATTTTTTTGTAACAAATTTCACCCAAAGCATCATTTTTAAAATAAACAAACGCCAACCATTCGCCATCAGTGGAAACCGCTGGGTCCTTAGAATCGCCGTCAGGCGGCAATGCCAAAGTGCTCTCTCCACTCTTTAAATCCTGCTGATATATATTTACTGCCATATTCACATTTTTGGAAAAAAAGAGCAGGTTATATTTTTTGGAAACTACGCTCTGGTAGCTATCATCTGGACCGACGGTAACCTTTTCTAGGGTATGTAGCGAGGACAAAGATTTAATCCGCTGCTGGATCACACTTTCAGTAGCAGCGAACGCCGCCCCACAAAATAGCGGTGATAACAGTGGCAACAGTGATAGCAGTGACAACAATAATAAAAATCTATCCCTCATAACTTGGACTCCGTCTCACTAAATGAACCATTCAAGATTTGATTAAAACGTTTTTCCTTAATCGATTCCCGATCAGGGGCAAGAAAGGTAGCTCCTATTTTTTCACTTTTTTCCAACATTCCTTTTTCAAAATCTGGCCAATCACCACCGGCCTCCGTCTCCATTACTGTCGCTCGATCGACATAATAAATAGTGGGGGCACAGCTGCTCACACCCAATAATAGCACCCATAAAAGACCCAGCGGAAGACAACGCAATACCATAGGATACATTTTTTTTAATAAATTTTTCCTCATTTTATCGGAACCTCTTTTAGCGAATTCATAATATTATCAAAACCAGACTGTACGAAACCACTTATAGGAATATTACTAATTTTTATCGTTTGTGAAAACAGCGGACTGGCCAGGCCCACTTCCATATCCATTAGGCCTTGGCGAGTAGACATTTCTAATTTCGTAGGGGCCAAAATCCCCAAGGCAGTGCGAGCATTATTCATCGATTCGTTTTGATAAGAAGGATCGAGATAATTCATAAAACCAATCAGCTGTCGCTTGCCAATCTCGGTTACATCCATTCGACCCTCGATCAAACGTTTATTAAAATCTACCACCATCGCGCTACGGGCGTTGATCACCGCTTTTTCTTCAAGAGAATTGTTAGCGGAACTTTTTTTGGTCAACAACCCTGGATCAATCCCGGTAATTCTTCCCAAAAATCCCGCACGCATAGTTTTGGGATAGAAATCCAGAAAGAATGCTCCTGCCATCATCCCATCTAGAAGCGATACCTGAAAGCTTTTCATGGTCATCAAATTTTGCTCCAGCAAAAAGGTCGCTTCCAAGGAATCTAAATGTAGATCTTTGAAACGAATTTTATCAATTCTCAAGGTTGCATCTTGACTATTAGTTGTTGTATTAATCAACGGTCTAATTTTTACAAAATCCACTCGCTCAAATGGATTTTGTAAATTTAGATAGCTAAACTCAATCGATTTTTCCTTGGGAGTAATTTGCAACTTTAACTCTTCTTTCAGCTTCACTGCCCCCTCTATCCCCCGCACTTCAAGCAAATCTTTCTTAATATTAAAATTCTTAAACCCCATACTCGCCAACAAATACGCTCTTTTATTTTCACGAGCTATTAACTGCCAAGGGACATTTACCTCTCCTTGTAAATCTAGGCCTTCCATCAAACTTATGGGTTTCTCGCTCTTAAATTTCCACACACCATCACTGATTAATAACATCTCTTTTTGTTTATAATTAGTGCGTTGTGATAGCGTCATTAAACCATTTCCTAAATCAAAAATAGAATCACTGATAGCAATCTTCTCCATATTGGGCGAAATTACGATCTTACTTTTAAAAGCAATATCCTGCATTAATGGGTCAATGTTAACTTTGGCATCTTTGATATTTTTTACTACATCTGATTTTAATATTTTATATTTTTTTCCTTTAAATTCTATTCCGATTTTTCCCTGTTTCTTATCAATGAAAAAGCTATCGATTTTTATCTTGGCATTGCTTTGATCAAAGGCGATTGTCTTGTCTAGTAATAATTTTTGTAACTGCGCATTGGCCTCCCCCCTCAAGGAATTGTTAGCAAAATCCCCTTTGTAGGAAAAAAGCATCGGACCAAAAGTCAAGACACCTAAATCTGGCATCACCGGATGTTGCTGATCGGGGGCCGCAACCTGAGCGATCTTAATCCGATGATCTATCGACAACTTAATTTTTTTCGGATCAATTTTTTTAAGATAACGAACTGATTTTTCACCGTGCAAAAATATCTCTTCACCATCGACCTCTATTTCTAGTTGTCCCAGCGAATCCAATTGCGGAGGCACGGCCTGTCCGGCCAAAACAAAAAATTCTTTAAGTCGCTGAGGATATATCCAAAACTTCATACGCGACATCAATTTCAATTGCTGAGGATCATCTTTAAAATCAAAATCTCCATCAAAGATCGGCCCATTGCTACCGCCGCTGTTATTATTGCTAAAAACCACCAGTGTCTTTAATGCCAATTTTTCTAAGTCTCCACTTAACCTTAGCCCTAGAGCAAAGCGATGAAGGTTTTTGATCATATACTCACTCTTGAGATCCACTCTCATGGCCCCTAACACCAGCTGCTTGTTTAAT
>JADGBS010000142.1 GCA_015231325.1 Oligoflexia bacterium
GAATAATTTTGTAGCGACGAGTTTTATTTTATCTAGATGTTCTTTGCTAAGTATTTTTTGTGCCAGTATTTCTTCAGGATTGATTTCTTCATCGGTAATGCTCTTAGTTGTGTATGTTACTAAAGGTCCAGATAATGCCTGAAATTTTTTTAGTCCTTCTGGTAGAGTTACTCCTGCAAACGTTCTTCGACCTTCTGTGTAGTATTTTTTCCAGAGCGACCCTGTAATATATCCTCGAACAATTATTTCCAGCAGAATTGGTCGAACCTCTTTAACCAGCATGATATTTGGATCAACTTTTCTGATCAAATGATTTTGAATGATTTCTTTAGTTTTTTCAAACTAATATTCAATTATGTAAATGATACAATTTATTGTCCTTTGATTAGCTGGGAGGGTCTCTTTTCCTCGAGGTTCAATTCATAGAGTGGAGATTTCCTCGAGTCAAACTCATATAATGTTTTCATCAACGAGATAACTATCGCGAACTTTACCTTGGTGGATTTTTTTTAGATTGGCAAAATATGTCCGATTAATTGTTTTACCCATAAACACACCCCTATTTTAAATTTTTACTTCAATATTTGAATCAATACTTAAATCAATGTTTAAATAAGCGAATACCTGTAAAGTACATATTTATACCCAATTGATTGCATTTGGCAATCACCTCTTGATCACGAATGGAACCGCCCGGTTGAACGATGTTTTTGATTCCGGCCTCAGCAGCAATTTCAATATTGTCTGCGAACGGGAAAAAACCATCAGAAATCAAGACAACGTTTGCGTTTGTTGTTTTTTTGCTCGTTGCATTTTCGCTATTTGTTTTTAAAGTGAACATTTTTATCGCATTATCAACAGCAGTTACACGGTTTGTTTGTCCCTGACCATGACCGACCATTTGAAAATTGCCTGTCTGCTCACGGACGATTACAATAGCATTGGATTTTGCTTCGCTGACAATTTTTAACCCGAATTCCACTAAATCTCTATTTATGTTTACACGGTTGCCCACGATACCATTGTTGGCCAGGCCGGTGACTAACCTAATATCTTCGTAATATTTTTGCTTTGATAATGGAGGTATTGCTTGCAACAATGCGCCTTCAGCACTGATTTTTCCTTCATATTCCTGTTTACGGTGATTATGTTTATTATGTTCATTATATTCATCGGACTCATTATATTCATTGTATTTAATCAAGCGCAAATTCTTATGTCCGGATTTAAGTCCAGATAGATAGTGCAACAGCATTTCGTCGATACTTGGTGCAATAATTGCTTCTAAAAAGTTTTTTTCAATTGATTTGAAAATTTCTAAAGTGATGGGCCAATTAGTGGCCAGAATGCCTCCGAAAGCAGATACTGGATCCCCAGAAAAAGCTTGTCGTAATACTTCGATAACTTGATTTTCCTGCTTGTCATTGAATACCTGAAATCCCTGGGCGGCGGCGGCCCCACAGGGATTTCCATGTTTTATGATGGTGGCAATTATTTTTTGCTCGTCTGTATTTTGACTGTATTTTAATTTAAATAGAAGATCTTTGGCAGCGTTGATGTCTAAAATATTATTATAGGAGAGTTCCTTGGTACCAAACAATACTTCTATCTTCGGAGAACTAGGTGTCTTGTGATAAAATTTTGCCTGCTGATGAGGATTTTCTCCATAACGTAACTCCTCTCCATTATGAAAGGAGTAGCGTAAAGAGTGAATGCCCGCATTTTCATCTAGGGACATTGCAATATTGGAATCATAATCTGCTGTGTAGTTGAATGCTTTACGCATTAAGTACTTTCTTGTTTCTAGTGAGATTTCTCCTTGATTTTTCTGTAACTCAGAGATAAATGGAACATAATCGCTGGGATCGGTAAGTACTGCTACGCCCTGAAAATTTTTACCTCCAGCGCGGATAAGTGTGACTCCTCCAATATCAATGTTGTTGATATCGAGCGCATAAAGGTTACATACCAAAAGATCAATAGCAACGATATTTCTTCTTAACGCTTCTTGCTGATGTGCGTGACTCTGGCGATCATAGAGCAGTCCCGCAGCAATACCAAAAGAGATCGTTTTTACACGACCGTCAAACGCCGGTTCTTCTCCAGTTATTTCTTGAATATCTTTTGCGGAGATTCCTACTCCATTTAAAGCTGATTTTGTTCCTGAGCTACAAAAAATTTCTACGCCCTGAGTATTAAGCTCCTGAGCTAGGTCGATAATTCCATTTTTGTCATATACGCTGATCAGCGCACGTTTAATTTTTATTGGACTAGTGACACTCGTTAGACGGTTCATTTTCACAATCCCTAATTAATTGCAATTTAATTGCTATTGTTTGTTAGTTTTCGTTGTGTTATTTCCAACACAATATTTTTAAAAAATTGTAATCCATCTACAGTTCTATTAGTGCTACTAGTACTAATAGTGCCTCGCGCATTCGGGTGATTCCACTCACAGAGGAACGCCTCTGGATGTGGCATCATTCCTAAAACCTGACCACTAGTGTCGCAAAGTCCGGCAATTGCCAATTCAGATCCGTTAGGATTGGATGGATAATAATTAGCACGTGCATTGTTTTCTTTTTTGTCTTTGTCGCTTTCTTGGTAGAAAAGGCAGTCCAAGTGCAGTGATTGGATTTTTTTCCGTATCTCATCATTGGCCATGAGCAGCCTCCCCTCTCCATGTCTAATTGGCAGGTATAAAGATGTTTTTTTTTGGGTCAAAAATTTGCTCAAAAGAGGCGATGTACTATTGTGATTAATTCCTATTTTACACCAACGGTCTTCGAATTTTCCTTTGAGGTTGTAGGTCAGAGTGACTTCTGGTGCCGGCGTATTGGGGGTGAGTTGTGGTAGTAATCCTAATTTAACCAGTACTTGAAAACCGTTGCAGATTCCCAGAATAAATTTTCCCAATTTTAGGTATTGAATAATCTCGGCCAATAGCGGTTCTTTTTCTCTATTATTCCCTCTTCTTTGATAACGAATACAGTTGGCCAATGCTTGTCCTGAACCGAGATCGTCACCATAAGAAAACCCTCCTGGAAAATTAATGATGTCATAATTCGATAATACTGTTTCTAAAGTATTATCAAAAAAGAATCGATTAATATGCACAATGGTGGGAATTGCGCCTGCTAGTTGATATGCCTTGGCCATTTCTTGTTCGCAGTTAATGCCCATGCCAGAGATGATCAGTGCTTTTACTCTAATGGAGGTATTGTTTAAGTCCATTTTCCCACTCATGATAAATTTGATCTATATTCAGATCGATAATAATTTGTTTATTGAATTTTAAGGTAATTGCTTTGCGATCGGTAACTGTTCCCAATAAAGTTACATTAGTTACTTCGCTTTTATTCTCATTCTCGCTTTCGTTCTCGCTTCCGTTTGTTTTCCATATTTGTTCAAACTGTTTTTGCCTTTGAGGTTTGATAGAGACCAAAAATCGAGAATGTGATTCGGAAAATAGATATAACCAGGGAGGCATATCTCTCTCAACTATTTCAATATCCGCTCCTAACGCTCCAGTGCCAGCGCCAGCGCCATTACCCACACCATTATTGCTATTGAATGTTGCTTCCGCCAGTGCTACCCATAGGCCTCCTTGCGAAAGATCATGAGCACTTTCCAGTAAACCCATATCATGGGCCTGCATCATTTTTAAATATAGAGGACGAGCAAGTTCTTTTCTAACC
The DNA here is from genome assembly GCA_015231325.1 of Oligoflexia bacterium. Taxonomy (GTDB): domain Bacteria; phylum Bdellovibrionota; class Bacteriovoracia; order Bacteriovoracales; family Bacteriovoracaceae; genus JADGAN01. The sequence continues at coordinate 3,699 of JADGBS010000142.1, forward strand.
TTAGGAACTTGGGAAGGAACTTGGAAACAATCTAGCTTTAATATTTTGAAAAATTCTGAACCACAGAGTTCATTGTAGGTATTTCCGATCAAGTAGATTAAATCTCCACTATTTTTAAATTCACTACTGATGGTACGTCGTACATCTGGGATAATGCTAATCGCCGAATAAAGGACTGTTGGTGGAATTGAAATTTTATTCTCTCCTACCACCAGATCATTTTTCATACTGTCTTTTCCGGAGGTTATAGGAATATTATAGTAGGTAGAAATGTCATACAAGGCCCGGCACATTTCCACCAATTGTCCCAATTTCCTTTTTCCGTCAGGGTTTTTCTCTGGATCGTAGACCGCATTAGGCATACAGAAATTATCATTTATGGTCCAAACACTATCTTCAGATGCCAAAGATTCTGGTTTATCGCTAGGTATTCTTCCCCCCACAGCGATTATTTGGCGAATTACTTCATCAAATGCACCAGCGGATGAGTGATAAGGATCATAATCAACATATTGTGGTGCCATACCATTGGCCACTGCTAATCCCCGGTAAGATTCATTATCTAAATTCAGACGTAAAACTCCCGCGTCTTGTGGGGCATGTGGAGGCAGATGGTTCATTAATGGTTTTAGAATGCTTCTTCCTTGTACTTCATGATCATATCGGCGAATAATTTCCTCGCGGGAACAAATATTTAATGAAGATATAAGTTGCAGTGCAATTTTATTATATTCTATGTTGTTAAAGTAGTGATAATTGTCACAAGGGTTTCCCTCATTCTTTCCAATGGGTGTTTGCCACTCAGCAAATAATTTTTTTTGTGGAAGACCATGGTGCAAAAAGTCCAATTCCAAATATGCGACTTTTTCGCTGAAATAATTAATTTCCAGATAACCACTATTGGTAAAACGCCCAATATTAGTTGCTTCTACGTTCATATTTAACGAAAGTTTTTTCAGTTGTTCCCACGCACTTTCACTTACCGCTAAGGTCATTCGTTCTTGCGATTCACTTACAAAAATTTCCCAAGGAGCAAGCCCATGATATTTAAGAGGCACTTGGTGTAACTCCACCACTGCTCCGTTAGTTATCAACGCTAGTTCTCCAATAGAAGAGGATAGTCCTCCTGCGCCATTATCAGTGCAGGCCTTGACTAATCCCTGCTGAACGGCCTCCTCCAGAAAATCAAATAATAGTTTTTGTGTAAATGGACTTCCAATTTGTACAGAGCTGCTATTGTGCTCACTATCTTCATTTAGCGACATCGAAGAGATAGTTGCTCCATGAATTCCGTCTTTACCTACTCGTCCACCGAGCATAACGATAAGGTCCCCGTTGTCAATGATTTTTTCCGCACTGTCAATCGCTTCAGACATCCCTTGGCGACATATTTGGGTTGGCATAATTGCTGCTGTTCCGCAAAAGACAAGTGGTTTCCCGGCAAAACGATCATCAAAAAAAATACTCCCATTGACCGTAGGGATACCCATCTTATTCCCGCCATCAGCGATTCCTTCGACCACTCCCTCCATAATTCTTCTTGGCGGTAATTGTCCAGGTAACAATGGTTGTTGATAATTGGGCGGAGCAAAACAAAGAACGTTTGTATTGAGTATTGCTTTACCACCACCTACCCCTGTGGCCACGGCATCGCGGTTTACGCCCAAAATTCCAGTGATAGCTCCTCCATAAGGATCTAATGCCGAAGGGGTATTATGGGTTTCAACTTTGAACGCGAGATAATGTTGCGCGTCAACTTGTACCAGCCCTGCGTTATCTGCAAATACTTTCCTTGGCCAGCTTGGCCAACTTGGCCGACTTGGCCGATTAATCCGACTCGACGGACTCAAGTGACTCCCATTTCTTTCTCGCTTCTTTTCGACTATTGTCGTCGCATGTTTTAAGCGTTCAGTGATTAGGTTAGTAGCGCTCTGAATGTAAGTTTTAAAGAGAGAGTTAATGGTGATTTTTTGGTTGCAGTCTAAATTATGATATTCAATAATTGCATTAAATTCTTTGTGTTTACAATGTTCAGACCAAGTCTGTGCAAAAATTTCAATCTCTAGCTCACTTGGACCGATAACCGTTGAATCGCTAGCTGAATTGCCAGCTGAATCGCCACTAATAGCAAAAAATTTTTTGCGTTTGGCCTGAATGTCTCCACGTTGATAATAACCCAAAATTGATTTTAATTCAGTGTCGTCGAATGCCAAATCACGGTTTTTAGTGAATTCCAGGATGTGCTCAAATCGTTCTATCTTTTGTAAAAATTGCGTTGGTTGTGTCGTGAAAGTAGGCACAAAGCTACGATTAGCGATCTTGGTAAGCTGCTGTTGAATATCATCAAATGGATATTGCGCAACGATGATATAATTAATAAGACGATTTGCTAAGAATTCCTCTCCCCACTGTCTCAATTTTAAGAGGTCAATACGATTTTTTAAAAATAAAAACTTGTTAGTCAAGATTGTCTGGGAATACTGTTGGTTATCATCTTGAAAATGTGCAAGTGAAAAAAAATCACGTGCAGTTATTTCTGCCACTTTGCCTTCATCATCGGTGACGCCAGGATGCTTCCCGATAATTATCAAACTTTGATAATTATCGGTTTTTGAATCACCATTTAGGTTGTTGTTCAGGTCGCCAATTATCCCTACATCGTTTATGGATACTTGATGCAGCAGTGGGTCGCACCAGGCAGAGAGTGCCAAAGATTTTAATTCAGATTCTTCAATATTAAATTGTCGATAGTATAGTTTATTGACAGTGTATATTTTACCAGCGATAAATTCACCGCAGTTGAAATCATGTTCGCGTTTAACGCTGGCAATAAATTTATTTCCCCAGGGATCGTATATGTTATCTCGATTTTTAATCTGTACGAAAGTAACCTGATCATATTGCTGTTGGTTAATATTCATATATAAAGATATCTCTTTTTGTGGCCTTGCTATGGATAACTATTTTTCGTTTTTGATTATTTTTATCTGCAGTAATTTCGCCCGCAATTTGTGCTATTGGTCGTGTTCCCTCAAACTCTTCATCAGCATTGATTCGGTCGACGATTTCTATCGCACGCTTCTTGTCTACTACCAAGAGCATACCGTTTCCCATATTCCAATGTTGGTATGCTCTGTAATCAGAAATATCTCCCAGCTGTTGCAGTTTAAGGACCATATCCGGTGGTGGAAATAGATCGGATAGTTCGGCCGAGAGTTCTTGCGTACGCTTTAGAACCCTGCCCAATTTATTTTGAAAGCTGCCACCGGTAATATGGGAAATTCCTTTTATGGGAAAATTTTCTTTTATAAGTTTGATAATTAAATGAGCATATATAGTGGAAGGAATTAAAAGTTCTTCTCCCCATTCTTTATGCCAATCGTGACCAAAACTTTTAGTTAGAATGTCGCGTGCTAGAGTGAAGCCGTTGCTACGAAGGCCTTTTTCCTTTAGTGTGATGATCTGGTCACCGGCAACGATCTCTTTTCCGTCAATGATATGGTTACTGACTAATTTTCCGATGGCGGTGGCGCTCCAATTAAAATGCATTCCCTCGCCATAACCACTGACCCGTGTTCCTAACTCAGCAATTTCTCCTCCAACAACCGCAATTTTTGCCACATTGGCGGCCTTATAAAGTCCTTTCATTAATTCGTCGATCACAACTTGATCCAAAACATCGACATCTAAGATATTGCTCAAGTTAGTCGGTTCTATGCCATTAGCAACTAAATCGTCTACTACCATTGCCACCAGATCAAATCCTAGGGTGTCGTAGCGTTTAAAGCGTTCGGCCACCTCGATTTTAGTCCCAATCCCGTCAGCGGTAATTCCGATTTTGATATCGGGGTTAAAACTAACTACAGTAGAGAAAGAGGCCGCTGAACGATGTCCCTCATTACAAAGTATGTCACCATCGCTTCTTGATCTGTTATTAAAACTCTGCAATGCCCATTCGTAAGCAATTTTTGAACAAGAATCACCTCTTGCTAAGTTTTGTCCCAAGATTGGTATCTTGTCGTTTTTTTTCATATAACTCCATATAACTTCAGCGCGCTTTTATTACTGTGGTGAGCACAATACATTGTGGACTCTACCTTCTTTTTGAGCAAATGGAGACATTAGTTCGATTCTCGCCATACTCTGAAATTCACGTAAACCAGCTGCTCCAACCGTAGAAATTGCAGACTTAATTTTTGCCAAGGTGGGCGGTAATATTTCGTAAACACTACCGATAGAATCTATGTATCCCTCAATTCCCTCATCAAATACTGATTGTTGGTAGCGGGCCTCTCGCCATAGGCGTGCTCGTGTAGATCCCTCTCCCCAATATGGTTTCATCATTTTATTGTTGATTTCAACAGGTTCTGTCGGCGATTCCTTACAGCGGGCGAAATATCGCCCCATCATCACTGCATCTGCGCCAAGTGCCAGAGCAATAATGATATCCCTATCGGAGGTAATTCCACCATCTGAAATGATTGGGATGTATATTCCATTCTTGCTATAATAATCATTCCTGGCAGCGATCACTTCCATGAGCGCTGTGGCCTGTCCGCGACCGGTACCTTTTTCTTCTTGGGTAATGCAGATAGATCCATTTCCCATTCCCACCTTTACGGCGTTAGCACCTGCATTTACTAAATAATTGAATCCATCTCCGGTTATAATATTACCTGTAATGAGTGGCAGTGTGGGATATCGCGCGTTTATCCATTTAATGGTATCTTTTTGAAAGAAGCAATGACCATCGGAAGAATCAATCAGCAACAAATCAACATTACCTTCCTCAACTAATGCTGGCACGCGCTCTCTGTAATCGTGAGTATTAATTGCGGCACCAACAAATAATTTACCAGAATTATCAAGAAGATGATTTTGATTGTGACTTTCTTTATCCTTGTCCTTGCCCAGTTCGTTTTCCTGAGGCCTAAAATTCTTGATTTCTTTGATCATTCTTGTTTGTTCATTAACTTCTTGAGAACAGTAGATGAAAGCGATACCGCCACTGCAAGCAAGCGCTTTCCCCATTTCTATTCCTGAGACGGCCTGCATTGCGGCCGCAACCAGCGGAATATTAATTGATACAGGAGATGCTTGGTTGGAAGATGTTTTCGCAGT
>JADGBS010000143.1 GCA_015231325.1 Oligoflexia bacterium
TCTCCCCCTTTTTTGTGTTTTTTGAAGATTCCATTATGGAAAAAAAAGGGGGACTTTAGCAAGAACAATATGCCAATTCTCCTATGAAAATGAGGGGTTAGGCAGGTGCGGAAGACCGGTTACACCCCAATCATTTTAGACGAGATGACTTTACCGCTATCCCATACATCACCTATGTTTTTAGTCAAATTTTCTTTAGTAGAAGAAACTAGAATTTGATAGGCACTTTGGGTTTCTGCACGTTTTATCGAGGATGAAGCTAACTTCCAGCTAAATCTTGGCCTCATTTTATCAATCCCCAAAGGATTGGAAATATATTCCGTTTTCAAGGAAAAAGGATAGATGCTGCGATGGACACTAGTGGTATTTATTGTTGGTATCTTCGGTAACGCTGCATATGTAAAATTTAATATTAATGGTAGGGGTAGGGGTAGGGGTAAGACAAAAAAAGAAAATAGCAGTGGAAACAAAAATAATATGGTTTTAAAAAAAATCGTATTGTACATTCGCATCCCTCCGAAAAAATAAAAAAATTAACAGATATTTCCAGGATCTTTCACACCATATGTAATATGAATCTTAATTTATCGGTTTGTAAATAGGGAGTTGATGTCGTTGAAAATTTCTAATTATTGTCGCAATTTATTGTTGCAATTTATGCATTATCTCGCAACACCAAATTTACAACCTCAGCAAAACCCTCTCCGCATGATGCGTCAGTGATATATCGTGGCGGAAATTGCATCGATTGCAAAAATCTTTTCACATTTTGTACACCCACGCTATTTTTAAAAAATCTAAACATTGGTTCATCGTTGGGAGAATCACCACAAAAAATATAGCGCAAATTTTCGTCGGCATTGTCTAAATCAACCTGCCACTGTTCCTTAAACAAAATTTTAACTGCACTCAGCTTATCGTAATCCCCCCACCAACCATTTACATGGATCGAACTCACTTTTGCACGTGCTCCATGCGATTGAAAGATCTCGACTATCCTTGCTATTTCCAACGGTGACAGTGCAGGAGAGACATCCTCGCCGAAATCGATTGCCAAATCAAATTCACGGTAATTTTGGTCGCTAGCAATCCTCGCCCTGGGAATCTGCGATTCTATGCATTTCCAAACTTCCATTACTCGCTCTTTCGATGGGGGAGAGCACAAATATCGCTTAAACAAGAATTTTCTAATTTTTCCTTCTTGCATTACTTCCTGCATCATAAAGTAAAAAGCACCATTCTCCCCAACAACTGCATTTATCGGCCACATCCTGGCGATATGATCACACATCCCTGCTGGCCGCCCCGTTACCGCCACGACCTTGATCCCACTTTGATATAACTTCCATAAGGAGGAAAAAGCAGTTGCCTCAATCTTGCCTGCAGTTGTGAAAGTATCATCGATATCGAAAAGCACTCCCCGCCAAGATCGACGATCATCTACAAGACAACCTGTAGCTAGATCACCTGCAGCTAGATCACTCAATTCGCTTATGCTCTTGATCTTAAAACTCTCGAAACTCTCAAAACTCTCGATTTTTTTTACGTCATCGCCTACGTTCTGGTTCTTTGTCATAATCTTATTTCTTTTCTGGAAAAACTTTATAAAATAGGGAATCCATTTTGTATAGTCTTGTATAGTAGAGTTATTTTTATAACCTTTTTTTACTTGTAGGTAATTCAAAATGTCAGACAGACAAACTTTATTAAAACATAGCACCAATAATAACAACGCCCACTCGACATGTACTAACGACGCAAAGCAATATGACATAATAGTTATCGGCGGAGGAGTAATCGGTACCACAGTAACATATTACTTGGCAAAAAATTTTCCGCAACTAAAAATATGTCTCCTAGAAAAGGAGGCAGAACTTTCCTTCGGAATTTCTAAGGCCAACAGCGGAATTATCCATGCAGGGTTTCATGACCAACCGACAACTCTCAAGGGACGCCTGTGTGCACGCGGAAATTTTCTTTATGGGGAATGGCAAAAAGAATTTCCAATCCCCTTCAAAAGAGTCGGCGAGCTTATGGTAACAACCGACCATGCAGACATTCCCAAGCTAACCGAATTCTTACTACAGGGAGAGGCCAATGGGATCCACGATCTGAGGATCGTCAACCAGACAGAACTGCGACAACTCGAAAATAATCTCTCAGAACAAATAGTTGCTGCACTTTATGCACCTAGCGCAGGGGTTATAAACCCATACGAGCTGGTGTATATTTTGGCACGGCGCGCACTCTGTCTGGGAGCAGAAATCAACACCAATTCTGAGGTTTTAGGTTTGGCGCGCTCCTCAAAAAACGCTGATACAATCATAGTGTATAGTAGCGATAAAACATATCACAGCACAATAGTGATTAATGCTGCAGGCATTGATGGAGATAAAATTGCGCAGATGGCCGGAATAAGTACAGTAAAACTAATTCCTCGAAAAGGTGAGGAATACCTGCTCGATCGCAAATGCCAGCATTTAGTAAAAAGAATCATCTTTCCTTTGCCAAATCGAAAAAGTAAAGGCATTTTAATTATTCCCACTTTGGATGGAACAATAATGTTGGGACCAACAGCAAAAGATGTCCTTAATAAAAGCGATCTTTCTACATCCGCTAACGGTTTCCAGGACGTTATTAGTAAGGCCAAGACACTAATTCCATCCATTAACCCAGCATACCTAATAAGTGCCTTTGCTGGTGTACGACCGGTACCTCATAACTCCGAAGATAACTTTCAAGATTTTATTATTCGCGAAGAAAAAGAGAATTTTCCTGGATTAATTAACGTAATTGGAATTCAATCTCCAGGACTAACCGCTGCCCCTGCAATTGCTGAGGAGGTAGCCGGAATTGTCGCATCCATGAATCATTCAACGCAAGTACCAGTCACACATATGTCGACAACAACCCCGCAACCTCACATTTCTGAGTTGAAACACTGCCCAGGAGAAACTTCTGCTCCTTATCTCAAAATGCGTGAAATTCTTACCAACAAACAGTTAGATTCCGAAGAAAAAATCAGTTTGATAAAAAATTTGTTCGAACAAGACCATGATTACGGAGAAATTATCTGCCGATGTGAGATGGTTACTCTCGCTGAAATCAAAGCGGCCATTCTTGACGGCGCCCGAACGCTTGACGGTATTAAATTCAGGACTCGTGCAGGGATGGGACGATGTCAAGGCGGATTCTGCAGCTTTCGATCAATACAAGTTTTGTCTCAAGAGCTACACATTTCCCCGCTGCAAGTAAGCAAACGTGGAAAAGACAGTTCTATCCTTGTCGCAGATTTAGGAGGAGAGCAAGTACAAGAATCCATTCCCCGTAAAGATAAGTCCGCGCCCACTTTCCATCGACACAATTCATCATTAACAGTACCCCCCGTAGTAGTGATTGGGGCCGGACCAGCAGGTCTAATTTCCGCTACTGAAATCAAACGACGTTGCCCTCAACAACCAGTGATTGTCATCGACCGCGAAGATACTGCCGGAGGAATTCTTAATCAGTGTATTCATCCGGGATTTGGTTTGATAGAATACCAAGAAGAATTGACTGGACCGGAATACGCTTGGAGAATTTTGCAAACAGCATTGCAACACAATGTCGAAATCAGAACCAATACTACCGTTGTGGAACTACGCAATGAGCACAATAGCGACGACCATAAAAGTTCAACGCCTGCAACTCCTGCACATTCACGCTTTCAAGTAACTGCCCTCTCTGCTGAACATGGAGTGCAAATTTTCAACTCCTCCGCAATCATTTTAGGCACGGGTTGTCGCGAGCGAGCACGCGGAGTCATTCATATCCCCGGGGATCGTCCATCGGGAATTTTCACCGCTGGACTTGCCCAAAAATTACTCAATATTGATGGGTATCTTCCTGGGCGTCGAGTAGTTATAGTTGGTTCTGGAGACATCGGCGCAATCATGGCCCGCAGGCTAACCCTGCAAGGGGCAAAGGTGCTAGCGGTAGTAGAGATCAAAAAAAATCTAAGCGCTAAACCTAGAAACATAATACAGTGCATACTAGATTTCGATATCCCGATTTATCTTGAACACACCATCAGCAACATCGTCGGTCGTGAGCGATTAGAAAAAATCACTCTGGCCAAAATCGATAACCAGGGAAACCATTTACCTGATAGCGATGTGCATATCGAATGCGACACACTCCTGCTTTCAGTAGGTCTGATTCCAGAGAATGAATTGGCCGAAATGGCAAATGTGAAACTAGATCCAATTACCAACGGCGTAATCACCAACGAAAACTACATGAGTAGTATTCCAGGAATTTTCGCCTGTGGGAATGCTCTGAAAATTTATGACCTGGTGGACATACTATCGGCCGATGCTCAAACAGCGGGCGAAAAAGTAGTCGATTTTTTAAGACAGCATAATGCAAATTAGAACAAGGGAACGATAACAAATTAAAACAAATTCAGGAGAATTGCGTTGGAAACAACAAAGACACTAAAAGCAAGTATAAAAATCATCAATAATAATGATCACGACACCAGTAGTAATCAAAATGATCAGAATTGGTTGCGATTTATTTGCATTGTTTGCCCTAAAAGTTGTGAAATAGACATTCAGGTGGATAAAAATCATCACATGACTGATATTAAGGGTGCTGGATGTAAACGGGGTAAAGAATATGTACAAAAAGAGTTAGTTTCTCCTAGTCGTGTATTTACCTCACTTATTAAAGTAAAAAATTCTTCAGTACGCATGTGCCCAGTTAGAACTGACATCCCAATTGCCAAAGACCTGCTAATCCCCCTCGCCAAATCCTTAGCAAATGTAGAACTGAGCGCACCGATCCAACAAGGGACAATCCTAGTTGAAAACATTGGTGGCACTACTGCAAAATTAATTGCTACTCGTGAAATTAAAAAATCTGACAAATAAATTACCAGAGCTGCTATATCGACTATCGACTATCACATATCACATATCACATATCACATATCACATTTTTTAAGATGAATTTTAATGAGACAGCTTGTAATCTTAAAGATATACTTTAAAATAAAAAATGATTTATCAAAAACGGAGGGTTATCGCAATGTATGTACAAGACCAACAAGCGTATTGGACAATAAATAAAATCGGATTAAAAAAATGCATCTGGGAAATGCTTTTGCTATTTTTCTTTACGGAGGTTACAGTGGCCAACGCGAGCACGAGCGAAACGCCCTCTTCCTCAAAAATTATGAAAGTGGTTTTTGAAAAATTCTATCCGTCGGCATATATGGAAAATGGTGAAGCAAAGGGCATTGATGTAGACATTTTGCTTCTTGCAATGCAACAATCCGGAGTTAAAATTCATTTTGCGGAATACCCTTGGAATCGCTGTGTAGCAATGGTAGATGCCAAAGAAGTAGATGCTGTAATACCTATGGTATATACGGAGGCGAGGGCATCGAAATACACTCTAGGTACCTCCATGCGTGTACGGGGCAATTTAGTTGTTATCAATAAGCAACGAGTTAAAAAAGAGATTACCAAATTGCAGGATTTAGAAAATCTATTAGTGGCAGTGGGAAAAGGTTATGGTATTTCCAAAGAGTGGGAAGCGATGGTTGCCGAAGGTAAAGTTAAAGTTGACGAAGTTTTTGCAGAGGATGTTTATGGTGCTCTAGTTAGAAAAGTAGCAAAAGGCGGAGTCGATGCCGCGATAGTTGATGTGCAATTTATAGACAATAGACTTAATAAATTGATCGAGGAGGGAATCGATACTAAGGATTTTGTCACAACCAAGGTTTTGCTAAAAAAAGAGACACATGTTGGTTTTACTAAAGACAACCCCTTCGCCGCCATCTATGAAAATGGTCTAGCAAAAATCAAATTGCAAATACCGAATATCGTAAAAAAGTATAATGTACGTTGGGTAGAGTAAGCTCAGATGGATCATAAGCTCGTCCTTTAGGTCAGAACTTACATCATTTTTCTACCAGCAGGCCGCGGCCAAAATCAGAAACGCTGATAAATAATCATATATCTTTTCTAAAAAATAGGGTAAATTTTGCCTCAATTAATGACATTTCCAAAGAAGCGTCGCTAACAAGGAGAATATGTTTTGGTAGTGATTAACTCTTATTCTATAGCAGTTATTATGTGTGTAATTACCATGATCTGTTGGGGTTCGTGGGCCAATACCCAAAAAATGGTAGGCCATAAAAATTGGCCAGTACAACTGTTTTATTGGGACTACGTAATTGGACTTTTTTTATTGTCACTATTACTCGCTTTCACCATGGGAAGTTATGGTCCTGCCAACGAAGGACGGACATTCATTGAAGATCTTTTGCAAGCAAAAGGTAATGCGCTACTATCTGCATTCATTGGTGGAGTCATTTTTAATGCTTCAAATATTCTCTTAGTGATAGCAATAGAAATTGCAGGATTGTCAGTAGCATTTCCTGTCGGGGTTGGATTGGCGTTAGTTCTTGGAGTAATAACAAATTATGAACCAGCAACAGTAACCCGACCAACACTGCTCCTTATAGGCGTGACATTAGTTCTTGCAGCGATATTTTTATCTGCAATAGCATATAAAAATCTACATAAAAAAACACAATCTAAAAATCAATCTAAAAATCAAAACAAAAATCGAAACAGAAATCAAAACTATAATCAAAGACCAACAACTCCAAATACAGGATCCTCCAAAGAAAACTCGAAAAAGGTATTAAAGGGACTAATGATCTCTTTATTTGCCGGGGCGTTGATGGGGACTTTTTTTCATTTTATAATGGAATCAATTGGAACCACAGATTATGCGCGGTTAATTCCTGGCAAGCTTGGACCCTATACTGCAATGGTTGTTTTTTCATTGGCAATCCTGCTTTCTAACTTTATTTGGAACTCATTAAATATGTATTGGCCGATTGTAGGTAAACCCTGCAAATACTCTGATTATTTTTCCGGTGCTTCCGGAGCAAACGTGGCCACACATTCTGTTGGAATCTTGGGTGGTGTCATCTGGGGAGTTGGAACATCGTTCAGTATTATTGCTTCCGGTGCTGCTGGCGCTGCAATCTCTTGGGGGCTGGGGCAGGGAGCAACCATGGTTGCGGCAATTTGGGGAGTATTCATTTGGAAGGAATTTAAGGGAGCATCTTCTTGTACTAACAAAATGATTGGACTCATGTTTGTTAGTTATGTCGTCGGATTGACCCTGATAATAATCTCAAAAGGAGCAAACGGATGATGGAAAAAATCAAAACTTCTATTAAAACTTCTAAAGATAAATTAGTTGAGCTCGCCTTTCAAAATGCCCAAGAACGATATCAGGAGTACAACGTTGACCCGCTAGTGGCCATAGCAAAAATTAATAATATTCCCATATCTCTACATTGCTGGCAGGGCGATGATGTGACCGGGTTTGAAAAGCTTAACACCTGCAGCTGCAGCTGCACCGAGAGCATTAACAACCTAAGTAGTGGTGGCATTCAAGCAACTGGTAATTACCCGGGAAGGGCGAAAAATCCCCAAGAGTTGCGAATGGATTTAGATGTCGCAATGAAGTTAATACCCGGAAAAAAGAGACTTAATTTACACGCCATTTACGCCGAGGGACAAAAAGCTGAACGTAATAACCTGTGTCCAGAACATTTTAAAAATTGGGTAAGTTGGGCACAAGAACGTAAGATTGCCCTCGATTTCAACCCCACCTTTTTTGCCCATCCAAACGCAAACTCAGGGTTCACCCTAAGTCATCACGATAATGGAATAAGAAATTTTTGGATCGAACATGCACTTGCCTCTCGTAAAATTGCCGAGTACTTTGGCAAAAAGCTGAGCTCTCCCAGTATTAACAATATTTGGATTCCCGATGGGTATAAGGACACACCAGTTGATCGAATGGCACCGCGAGCACGTTTGAAAGATTCCCTCGACTTGATCTTCAAGGAAAAAAATAATCCACAATATCTTCTAGATGCTGTTGAATCGAAACTCTTTGGCATAGGATCAGAAAGTTATGTGGTAGGCTCCCACGAATTTTATATGGGGTATGCTATAAAAAATCAGTTACTACTTTGTTTAGACTCTGGTCACTTTCACCCAACGGAAACAGTATCAGATAAAATCTCTGCCGTTTTACTCTACCTGGATAAACTATTGCTGCATGTTTCTCGGGGAGTACGCTGGGATAGTGATCATGTGGTAACTTTTAATGATGAATTACAAGAAATTGGAAAGGAAATTGTTCGTAACAATTTAGAACAGCGTGTGCATATCGCTCTTGATTTTTTTGATGCCAGCATCAACCGAATTGCCGCCTGGGTGATTGGCGCAAACAATATGATAAAAGCACTGTTATTTGCAGCGTTAGAACCGACAACATTACTTAAAGAGTATGAAGAAGCGCAAGATTTCACTCGACGGCTGGCGTTGATTGAAAATTTAAAGACTTTACCTTTTGCTGCTGTTTGGGATTACTACTGTTTAAAAAATGATATTCCTATCGGTGTCGACTGGATGGAATCGGTAGTAAAAAAATATGAAGAAGAGGTTTTATCTAAAAGGTAATTTAACAAATAAGAAGGGGAGCTAACCGTGAATACCGCAAGCACCGTGAATATTGAAAATAATAATCTGCAGCAAATATTTCTTCAAATCCAGGAAATTTCTTCATATATGTGGCAAAAGGGTTGGTCAGAAAGAAATGCTGGAAATATCTCTGTAAACGTTACGGCAGAGTATTTACAGTGTTATCAAACAGATCCTAAATCCGATCAGCTTTACTTCGCGTATCCAGGATTAGATCCACAGTTGAATGATCAATATTTTTTCTGTACTGGTAGTGGGATGAGAATTCGTGATTTGGCCAAAGATTTTGATACTCTAAAAAAAGTGGGCTGTATCATTAAGGTGAACACCCAACAAGAAGGTGTTCAGATCGTGTGGGGAGGTGAATCTTTAAATTTTCGTCCTACTTCGGAGTTAATTCCACATCTAAGTATTCATTTACAACTGATAAAACATGCCAGTACTTACAAAGCGGTTGTACATACTCATCCTCTAGAGTTAATAGCACTGACCCATTCTCAACACTATTGTCAAAATTCACGACAACTCACTGACTACCTCTGGAGAACACTTCCCGAAGTTCGCGCATTTGTTCCTAAAGGAATGGCATTCATTCCTTACGCTCTGCCAGGTTCTAAACTACTCGCAGAATTAACTGCTCAAGAATTATTAAGTTACGATGTGGCGGTTTGGGAGAAAAATGGTGTAGTTGCGGCCGGCAAAGACCCTATTGAAGCATTTGATTTCATTGATGGCGCGAACAAAGGAGCACAAATTTTTCTGCAATGTTTGTCAGCAGGATATTTTCCAACGGGAATGAG
>JADGBS010000144.1 GCA_015231325.1 Oligoflexia bacterium
CTTCTAGTCCTAACTCTTTTTTTGCCTTATTGATAGAAGGGATATATTGCTCGAGATCTTTTTTTGCTATTTTTGTACCTAAAATTTCTATTGAGTTCTGATTATTTGCGTGCTCTTTATTTAATTTATTTAACCCCATATTCTTTATATTCTTTTTTCCAACCGAAATAACGAGCTCGGCCAAAGATTTGATGGAGATTGCCTGGTCGGAGCCGACGTTGTATGGCACATTATTCTTACCGTCTATTAGGATTTTCAGTAGCCAGACTACTAAGTCGGCCATGTAAAGATAAGATCGAAGAGGGGTTCCGTCACCTTTAATAACAATCGTTCTGCCTGCAAGCAAATCACCAATAAAATTTCCCACGGCAAAATGGGCGTCCAGTGGTAGATGTGGGCCCACGAAGGCAAAACAACGAGCGATTTTTATAGGGAGATCATGTTCTCGGATATAGATTGCGGCCAATAACTCTGCAGTTCTTTTCCCCTCGGAATAAGCGCTTTTTGCATCGTGTACAGTTGGTCCCCCAAGATATTCTTCCGGTATGTGGGAAATATTTGGTGGTTGTTTTCCGTAAATGGCCCCTGAACTAATCAATAAAACAGACTCAAGACCGGTTTGATTATCTTTGGTATTATTGCAAGAACAAGCATATTCCAATATTCTGCGTGTGCCGATTATGATGGTGTCTAGCATTTCTAGTGGATTTTGGTTATTGATTTTTTCGCTCGCTTCGGTTGCCGCATGAATGATGAAATTGGGGTGAGAGGGAACGGTCGCTGCAGATTGAAAATTTTTTATATCTCCTTGGTACCAATCTATACAGGAGGTGTTTGCCAAGTGAGGAAATTTTTTCGCAAATTTTTCAGGATCTCTAGAGAGCGCACTAATCTTTAGTTGGAGATTTAGCGTTTGATTTGCATAAACGAATGTTTCCAATAGCCATTTACCGAAGAGCTCGGTCGCGCCGGTTAAAAAGAGATGTTTTCCTCGGAAATGTTCAAATACGCCTCCTGAATTGTTTAATGTTTCAATAATAAAGGAAAGGTCGTTGTGTAAATGCATAGTGTTCTCTTGAAAATACCTTACGGATTTACCTTATATGTCTTAGAAATTTATTCTTTCTTTTTCAATTACGTGTGGCCGTCCTTTTATGATCGTATAAACACTTCCAATATACTCTCCTATAATGCCCAAAAATAATAATTGTACGGAAGAAAACAAAAATAGACCAATAGCAATCGGGGCAACTCCTATTGAAAATTTTTGCCAAAATGCTAGTTTATAAAAAAGATATATGAATGCCGAAAATAGACCAAAAAGCGACAAAATAAAACCGGAAATCGTCATCATCCGCAGTGGGACTTTTGAATAACTAGTTACTCCCAAAAGGGCCATATCGAAAAGGGTAAAAAAATTATTTTTTGTTTTTCCTCCGTGGCGTGCTGGTTGCAAGTACTCTATCTGCGCAATATCGTAACCTATTTCGCTAATCATTCCTCTGAAATAAGGATACGGTTCTGGCCATTGTTTTAAAGTGGCCAAAATCTCTTTGTCATAAAGTCCAAAACCAGTGAAATTGTTTATCAAGGAGGTGTTAGAGTCAGATAATTTTTGTGCTATGAAATAGTATAATTTTCTGATAGTGAACATTAACTTAGATTCCGCACTTCCCTTTTTTACGCCAACTACTATTTTGTATCCGCTCTCCCACTTTTCTATAAATTGTGGGATAAGCTCTGGAGGATCTTGCAGGTCAGCGACTATTTGTATTATGGCATCTCCTCGCGCTTGCATTAGCGCATGGTAGGGAGAACGGATATGACCATAATTTTTATTATTTATAATTATTTTGACATTTTTATCGGTAGCGGCAATATTTTTTAATATCTCCATTGTACGATCTGTTGATGAGTTATCAATGAAGATGTGCTCATAATTAGTGGGGGTGTTTTGAGCAATCTTGGCCACAATATCTTTAATTTTAAAATAAAGGAGCTCTACATTTTCTTCTTCGTTATAACAAGGTGTGACAAAGCTAATTAGTCTGGTGGATTTTGGGATATTGTTATTTTCTAAGATCATAATACGGAAACTCCCTGCTCATGATTCTATATTTTATCGGATATTTAGTCTTCCAGAAAATGTTTAAAGGGGTAATGAGGAAAACTATGAGCATATGAATTGTTGCTACAAGAATGACGATAAACAAGTTAAAACATAAAGTCAATATTGTAGGACAACGTGGAGATTTAAATTTTCACGTCCGTGCTTCCACTCATAAAGGAGCGGAATTGAGCTCAATGTTTTTGTTCAACTATTTATTTTATCTTGTAATTGCTCGGTTTATTATTTTGCAGTTTTAAATGTTGCGATATTAATTCTGTCGGAAATTTGCTTCCTGCGTTAATAACAGTTTCCTTCCACTTATCATGAGCAAGAGTTAAAGGGTAGATTTTATTATTGACAAATAATTCTCTTTTTATAAAAGGGAAGGATAATTGTTCTAGCAGCAAATCCCATAGATAAATTACAGGATTATAGTACACTTGTGTTGTAGGTATTCCTTTTAATGAATTTTTATTCTGAGTGTTTTGCAACTTCGATAATAATTCATTGATGGGGAAAGCTACTGCTGATTTAAACCCCTTTCTAATTAAGTATTGAGAAAGAGTTATTTCCCCAAAATAAATAATTGAACGTTTATTTTGATATAATTTATAATCTTTCCAAAAATTAATCCAGGAAGGATTGAGTATTAGTGAACGATTAAATACGATAAAATAACTTTGTAGATGATATTTAATTTCAAATGACTCAGTCATTGCCCAAAAATCAACGTTCATTTTTTCCATCTTATCAAAAATGGGACGGAGATCAAATAATGGTCCATAGAGGCTATCATTTGCAATCAAAATATTTTTATATCGAGAGAAATCGATCTTTTCATTTTGTAATAACTTGATTGCAGTTGCCCAGGATCCAAAATCATGTCCTGTGTTTTTGCGTAATATTATTTTAGAGCAAAAAAGAAAAATTTTTTTTATCTCTTCATTTCGAAACGTAGGTGATGTACTGACGAATATAATTTCAATATCAAGTTGACTGAGCTGTTGTAAGTATCTTATGAGATAAGGTTGTATTATTCCTTGAGGATCGAAAGATGCAAAGAGACATAGGGAAGTAAATGTCTGATTACAGGTATATCCTGTTTGGGAAAATATAATGTTTTCTGTGCGAAGATAATCATATGCGAAATAATGTCTATATGCGTTAAAAGTATGTTTGATGGTTACCATAAGTGTTTCACTATAGTTAATTGCATTTTTTATATTTTTGTAGAATTTGTGTAGCATTCCGGTCTCTCGAAAAAATTGCCTATAGCATCGACAATGGTTAATCAAATTATTAGGTTTTTGCGTCATATGGGCAAACGGTAAGTTGTCGACTTCAGACTTCTAGATAACCTAACAAATTACGATTTTTAAACTGCTCTATTTATCAGATAAAGTCTATTGAAATATCAACGAAGAATAATTGTATATATCCTTAATGCATCGTGAACGAGTATGAGTATGAAATGCCAGTAAACTTATCTCTATTTTTTATTGAAGATCATAGGAATTTATTTTAAACTCCATGAGGGGTACGTTATTACTAGGTGTTTCTGGAAAACGTACTTGTGTCCTTTAATTTTTTGAGTATAGAGGCGTTTTATCTACGTGTTTAGGCCGTGATAAAATCAATTATTAATTATTCGAAAGAAATCTAAATTTCGGGTTTTCTTTTGTATGGAACCACTAAAATTTTTTGTGGTACCTATATTGTAGAGTTTTGCTTTGGATGTCATCACATTTATTGATAGTGGTGTCAAAAACGTAATAACGCTGATTAGCTTTGTTGATTTTGGGAGTAGGCAAGATATGGATTCTTACAAAAAATCATTAACTCAGGATATGATAGAGCGATCATTTTATCTTAAAAAGCACAAATTGCTGTTATCATTTGCGCTAATCATTATTGCCAACCTGTACTTTCTAAAGAATAAAATTTTTTTATTCAAGATGCTACAGTATACCTCCGACCTATTCATGACCCTTCAGATGTCCAATAGTTTCCTATTCGGAAGGGGTTTCATGTTTGTAAATAGATATGGTTTTTTCAATACGGTACACAACAACTACTCTATTCTGATTCTATCACCTCTGACCTACCTATTTGGGGCCTATGGTTTGTTCATTGGATACACCTCTCTTTTGACCATTATATCTTGTATATTTTTCTACCTGTATTCAAAGTCGGTAAGAGGTAAAGACATCCTTCCCTTCATTTTTATGTTTTTCACTTTTATTATAAGTCCAATTGGTTTCTATACATACGATAACGTCACTTATGGATTTCATACTGAGATTCTTTTTATTCCATTGGGTTTTGCGTTTTGTATTACGCTGATCCAAAATTCAAGATGGAAGTGGATTCTAATCCTATTACTTTCGCTGACCAAAGAAAGTGGTCCGGTCATATGCTGGACCATACACATATTTTATATGTTGTTTTATAAGAATTTTAAAATGGACAAAAAGACTGTCCGTGCTCTGCTAATCTATACGTTGTTTTATTTTTTATTGTTTTTACTAGGTATAGCTCTGTTAAAGGTGAGTATTTATCTTCTGGGTAATAATAGTCAAGCCTTTTCTGGAAGACTAAGCACGTCCTTTTTTAATATACTATCGATGTTGAAAAATGATGAGTATCGTGGAATATTTCTAACTGAAATATACAAAGTATACCTATTTATATCTGTGAATGTTTTTTTAATTTTTTTAGTTTGTGGCAATTGGAAAAAAATATCTATCATAAAATACCTGTTTGCTACACTAGTTTTACTCTCCCCAGTAGTACTCATCCTCTCAGTTGAAACTCTGGCGTATGAGATACATTCGATAAAGGAATTTGGCTTTTTTTGGCCGCCAAGGCTATGTATAATTTTAACCTCTTTATTATCTGTCAGTATCTTTGCGCTATTTTACTTAAAAAATGAGAAAAAAAATAATAAATGGATCACCCTTTTTGCTATTATTGCGTCGGTCATTTTTCAATTTAATTTTCTGGAGTATTTTTTCGAATATAGAGTCCTTTCCCGAGTCAACCGAGAAATGATTACTCCCATTATAACCACCAAAGAAAATAATTTTTTGAATTGTCTTTCTAGTAAATTTGGTCGGAGTACTTCAGTTCTTTCTTCGTCATTTCTTTTTGGAAAATTTCATATGCAAAACATCATTTGGTGTCATTCAGATCTGTCTAATAAAAATCTTACGCCAGAGATTGTTATTTGTAATCCAAAATTACCTCTTGATTTTCATTGTGTTGCGCTTGGGGAATCATTCAAAAAAAACAATGGATATGAATATTTTTCGGTCGATAATCTGCAGATTTACCACAATAATACATTGAAAAGAACAATCCAGAGCTGTCTTGGCAACTAAACGTTCCTGCCTATAATTCACATACACTGACAAAAATAGCTCTATATA
Source organism: Oligoflexia bacterium (assembly GCA_015231325.1). Taxonomy (GTDB): domain Bacteria; phylum Bdellovibrionota; class Bacteriovoracia; order Bacteriovoracales; family Bacteriovoracaceae; genus JADGAN01. The sequence continues at coordinate 5,539 of JADGBS010000144.1, forward strand.
AAATTTCGTAATAAATATTTTTTTCCTAGTTATTTCTCACCTTAAATACCAATAATGCCATCGCTGCCTGTATGTGTTTTTTTAATTGATTAAACGTTTTTATGTGCCTCAACCTACCACAGATGTAAGTCGGTCTAAAATAAAAACTTCTATACGCCTCCTTAATCCACTTTTCAGATCCTTTGACCAGTGGAGGAAGAGGATAATTTATTTTTCCCAAAATAAAATCTTTCCAATAATCCTCAGGCATCATATTGAGTTTGATGGCATTTTTTTCCAATGCTGTCTTAGGATAAGGTGTTGTTAAGGTAATCATTATCTGATCTGCACTTATTTCTTTAATTAATTTCATTGTATTTTCAAACATTTTTCTACTTTCATTCAAATAACCTGTCATAAAATATGCAAATGACTCAATTCCAACTGATCTTGTAAGTTTGAAAATATTTTTAACCTGATCACCGGTTATTTGTTTATTCATTTCCTTTAATATAGATTCATCTCCCGATTCGACACCATATCTTAAACGGATGCACCCTGACTGCTTCATTAGTTTTAATAAGTCAAGATCAATACTGTTAACTCTTGATGGGGATTCCCAACGAATTTTCAACTTTCTCTTGATTAATTCCCGACATATTCCTTCGATATGTGTTCTTTTAGTTACAATCGTATCATCATAAAACATCACTTCTTTTATTCTGTTATTTATTACTAGTGACTCAATTTCATCTACAACACTTATGGGATCTCGAAATCTCGCCTTGGTATCTGCGTGTTGTTTGAAGCAAAAGGAACATTTATACGGACACCCTCTGCTCGTAATCATAGTTGTCATTGGATCTTGACTTATCAGGGAAGAGTATTTATTTATAGGCAATAGATGTCTAGCTGGGAAGGGCAATTCATCAATATTTTGGATCAATTCAGGCGGGTTTACGATAATTTTATTATCTTTTTTATAAGCTAGTCCGGGAATATTTTCAAAAGATGACTTGTTTTCCAACGCTTCAACAAATTTTACAATAGAAACATCTCCTTCTCCCAGAATACCAAAGTCAATCGAATCGTAAGATAATGTCTCTTCTGGAAATACTTCTAGGTTCGGGCCACCAACCAGTGTAATTTTATTGTTATCTTTGGCCAATTTGGCCACTTCTAATGCCCCCCTGAAATTGCTCGTCATTGTAGTTATACCAATTAAAACGGGATTAAAATTTTTAATGGTATTTTGAATGTCGGATAAATTTAAATTTTCAATTTGTGCATCGACTATTTTAATTTCGTGATTGGCCCTTTCCAAAGAAGAGGCAATATATGCCAGGCCTAAAGGCGGAAGTATACCTCGGATTCGATTTAAACTATCAGGAAGCCTAGTATTAATATCAGCAGTATCGTGATTTCTAATCAATAAGACTTTAATAGTTCATCTCCTTTTTAACCAATTTTTTTATATGTTGAATATATATATAACCAGACTAATAAACACTTATTCTTTTCAAAAAAATTAATTTTAACATTTTTAAACCAGTCAAAACAACATTAAAGAAATTTGAAGAATGTTTTGATAAACCACCAATTCTGGCCCTATATGAGACGGGAATTTCAATGATCTTCATTTTATATCTTAAAATTTCCACCATCATCTCTGGCGAAAATTCTGGACCGACACTTTTTAGATCATCTCGTATTTTGTAATATGAATCCTTCCAAATACCCCGAAAAGTGCAGCCGAGGTCTGTAAATCTCGGTTCCTGATGAATCCACAACAGTTCAAGAACTTTGGATGCCAATACATTCCCCCACCGAAGAAGAAATTTCATATTCGCGCCTTGCTTGATTAACTGTTTGGTAGTTCTTGTTCCGATGACCATGTCAGCATCTTTCATGAATTCCAATATTTTAGGTAAATCTTCAGAACAAAACGAAGCGTCCGCTTCGACCAAAATAAAGATATCGCCTGTTGCATTATTCATTCCATATTTTAGGGCATCACCGTATCCTTTTAAATTTTTTGAAAGTACTTTTGCCCCCTTATCTTTTGCTATTATAGCAGTCTCATCTGTAGAGTTGTTATCGGCGACAACTATCTCATCTACATATTTTTTAAATTCATCAATAACAATTCCAATTGACATTTCCTCGTTCCAAGCAGGAATGATTAAACTAACTTTAAATTTTTTAAAGTTAGTTTTTTTATATAAATATCTTGCTTCGTTTAAATCATCAACGCAATTGATGTTTATATAATCTCCTCCTAAATAAAATGGATAGACTGTTCCTTTATCTTTTGCGATATTGTTGATAACATCAGTTAATTCTACTCTGTTTGACACTGTATTTGATGTAGTTTGTTCGATGTAATCGAATATCTTTGTTGAAAAAATATATGTTCCACAACCCAAATAATTGTTTTCAATATATCTTGGCTTCTCTGTTAACCGGCTTATCTTATCTTTTTCAATTTTTAAGGAATAATTTTTCTTTATACTAGAAATATTGCCCGTAAGTTTTACTCCGCAAATTACATCATATTCATTTTCGGCCCCACATATATGTGTTTTTAAATCAGAATGATTAGAGTTTAAGTAAACCTCATCGCCGAGGATGCAAAGAAAATTTTCCCTAATAAAATCTTTGGCCAACAGCAATCCTTTTGCCAGTCCTATTTTTACATTATCACATTTAATGTATCTAATTTTTATTCCTAAAGAAGATCCATCTTGAAACTCTCTCTTTATCATTTCTTCTAAATGTCCAACAATAATAAAAACTTCTTTTATTCCTACCTGATCTCTCATTATTTCGAGATTCATCTTTAAAATTGATTTTTCATGAATTTTAAATAAAGGCTTGGGCATTATTGTTGTCAAAGGATATGCTCGTAGTCCCTCGCCAGCTGCTGGAATAAGTCCTACATTAATCATTTGGGCCTCATTTTATAAAGGTAATACCTATATTAGGATGAGCATAGACCGCAAGGTATAAAACTATACGGTTTCCTCATACCTCTGATCCATTAGGTATGTTCAATGTATCAATAATCAGCAATATCTGGCCAGAAAAATCAATGTATTTGTTCGACAAGTTAACAAAATTTATACTTGATTTGCAGAAATCCAAGATATCATTAACCAAAATTTACACCCACTATTGTCAGAATGTAAAATTTTATGTGATTTATCTAGTTGAAACTTACTTAGAAGCTTAATCTATTCTTGAGATTCTTTAACGCCTTATATAATCTATCAACATGAAGCCTGTTACAATGCAGAGAAGGTATCTCTTCGCAGTTTTTAATATATTTTCTATGAACTATAATATAGTTTGCCAATTCATCAACCGATGAGTCCATTAGCCCTTTTTTTAAGGATTCTTCGTTTGGAATAATTGGTTGTACCAGTGGACAGTACCAGCAATTTTTATCATAGTTTTCTGTATCTAACTTGCGTCTCAATGATGTATAAATTTCGTTATTCCATAAATCCACTAGGTCAACTTCTCTAATATTTTTATTTGCGGGGTATCCCTGCGGACACATATAAATATTTCCATCCATCGTAATCTTTAAAAATTTAAATGGTTGTTTGCATTTTTGTCTAATAAATGAAATTTTATTTTTATCCAAATACGGTGTAGACACGTTGATATTATTTGATTTAGCAAAATCTTTTGCCCTTTCCAATATTGGGCGGACATACTCCAAATGTTTATAAATATCATTTTTGTCTATGTATTCGTTCCATTTATTATTTGATGATATTATTCTCAGTGGCTCGACAACTATTGAAGAGCAATTAATTTCAACTCCTTTTTCTAAA
>JADGBS010000145.1 GCA_015231325.1 Oligoflexia bacterium
GGTGTGCCAATATAACCCTGCGCATCTCTTTGGGAACGAATCGCTTTAACATCGGACGATCGTTAAGCAACCGATTCCTGAGAACATCCCAGTGATGCACTAACTTTATCTGCTGCGGGCAGCGACTCTCACAAGTCTCACAAGCAACACAAACCCACAAAGTATTCGCCTGTAATACCTTTTCGATTTCACCAATTTGCAACAAACGCATAATCTGCGTAGGAGATAGCTCCATTACCGAAGAGAGAGGACATCCAGCAAAACATTTACCGCACTGGTAACACTTCGCGGCCTCTTTGGTCAAATTGTTGTCATTCATTAGAAAACTCTCTGCTATTTTGTTATATTTTACGGTTCGCTATTTTATCGTACGTATTTTATGCCTACAAAGACAAAAAATGAATAAGTAAAACAGAGCGCTTAGCTGATTTTTATCAGATTGATTTCAGATTGATTAGAGATCAGAGCTGCGTTGCAAAATTAAATTTTCAAAACACTGTCGAATATTGAGTTCGATCATAGAACGGTCCAACCCCAATAACACTGGCAGGCGACTGCCCCTGATCATAGGATCAGGATCAATGGCAGCATAATCATTAAGATTCAAATCGGTAGCGGCAGGAATTGGCGCAAAACGATGAGCGTAATAAAAACGTATCTGCTGTTCATTACTTAATCGAGCGGTTAAACGCATGTACCACTCCATACTACTTATCGGTTTATCTCCAAATAAGGGGTCAAATACCATAGGAACGATCTGATGTGTTCCTGATATTTCCTGTATTCTCTGACTAATTTTTCGCACCAGAATTATGGGAGCGGTATGATAGAGCCATTTTAGTTCTCTCTCTATTTGTCCCCTATCGGTGAACATCAAAGATAACTGGTGAGTGGACTGTTCCCAAGGAATAAGCGTTCCTCCTAAGTTTGAACTGAACAACGCTGGTACTTCCAAAAATGCCTTACCTACCCTTATCCCAAATCGCTGTTCTAACTTCATAGCAATGGAGTGAGCACGGTTAAAACATCCATCATATGGAAACTCAGGACGTAACGAAACATCCTGAAAGAAAGTAGTCATTAAAAACTGTGCTTTTTCTTCACTGATGATACTAATCTTATTATCCATTTGCGGGTTACTGATTTTTACTGCACGTTCCGTGACCTCTGCAAAGGCCTCTGCAGAAACCTCTTCAGAAACTTCCGCGGAAAAATCTGCAGTTGCTCCGGGAGCAGCGTTTTTTGCAATGAAACAATCAATTACTTGGCGAGGAATTTCATTTTTAGTGTGGTAAGGGAAACGTTGTAGATCGGGAACAGGGATAAATAAATTTTTATTTACTATTTCCAAGGGCCCATCCACAACCGAAATAATACCCCCTAATTTAGAATCAATGATCTTTGCCTGTCCGGAGATTACAACATAGTCACTAAGTGTCACATTTCCGAATAACTGCGCCTGTTCTGATAGTTGAGTATTATCACGAAGAATTATTTTACCGCCACGGATGTTCACGTCATCCAAAATTTTTGCGTTGTCGATAATTTCCAAATTACCACGAAGATCTGCGTTCCCAGAAATCCAAGCATTATCGCCGATGTGTCCTTGCGCAATGATTTTGACATTACCCACGATTCTGGCATGTCCATCAATAACCAGCGGGTCATCACCAGAATCAGTGGTAGGACCCTCGATATCAACTTCCCCTTCAATCCAAGCGTAATCTTTTATTATCACTTGTCCTTTTATTTTCGTTCGGCCATTGATACTGGCCTGGTCGCTCACTATTACCGACGGTTCTAGGGTGCAGTCAACACCAACAAAGGCCAGGACGGAAACTGTTAATAGCAAGTTGCCAGCAACAATTGCTGTCAGGAAAAATAAAAAGTGGTCGATATAAGTTGGATAGTTTCGATGGGTAGGAGAGGATGGATTAGCTGGATAGGTAACCTTTGATTTATTAAAATTATTCATAGGTCCAAGATCGTAGCATGAAAGGCCATGAAAGCTGCTCTAAATTAACAGAAAAATATTCAATTTAAACTAGCGAGACCCTTCATCAATATTGAGCTCACCGCCCACCAAATCTTCCCGATTAATTCGCATCTTTTGCAAATTTGCCTCTTTCAAATCTTTGCTCCTAACGGCCAAATTATAGACAACTTCGCTGTCGCTATCTGGATTTTCACGTCTTTCTGTAGGTAAAGACTTTTTGTAGCTCACATTACCAATATGCATGCCTATAACTTTTCCATTTTGAAGCACTGGGGCACCGGAACTCCCAGGAACAGTATCGAAAGTATGGTAAAAAATTCCTCTAGACGGAGTATCCCAAATCGCTCCTTCCTTGCACTGGTATAACAAACCGTCCTTACCATCAACTTCTAGTAGAGAGATTTCATTCTCCTCTCCACCCCCGGTAGCAAGATCACTCTCGGCAGTTTCAAAAAATTGATCGACCCCTTCTACTCGTAAAATTGCCACATCCGTTTTATTGTTTACTCGTGTACGCAAGATAGTTTTCTCGGCCGCTTCTCCTTCCTTTTGAAAAAAAGGCCGAAAAGTGTATTCATGTAAATCGTTACCATTTATACAATGAGCTGCGGTAGTTACTTGATTTTTACCGGATGCAAATGCGGTACATATAGCATTGCTATGATAAAAAATCGATCCCATCTTCTTTGAAATTTCTTGATCCTTTACTTGCGTTCTATCATCAATACGAAAAAGGCTCATTGCTTGTACCTGAGTTTGAACTCCAAAGGACGCAACAATAAGAGCGCATGCCGTAAATGGCATAAACATACGGGCATTAAAAGAATAATTTAGAAAGCGTAGACATTTCATAAAAATCTCCTTAACTTAAAAAAAGTAAAAACGTTAATAAAACAAAAAACAAATAAAATAAAATGAAATAAAATAGGTTTAAAAATAAAAGAGATTTACTTCTCCTGTATTTCTTCCATACGACTACCTAGTGCAAGCTTGATGCCAACTTGATTCCAATAAGAAACGACCACAACTGGGATATTAATTAAAATCAATTCAAAAAATAATCCTAAATTATCTAGTTTTTTTTCCGAGCAATGTATTGGTTCACAACTATTTGGGTTCAGGTATACAGCTGTTCACGCTATGTACCACCGATAACTGTAATTCACGAAAGAGGTAAGCATGGACATTAAGCAAATTAAAGACAACCCTGCTTTAAATAAAATCTGGACGTTTAGTAATAATAATTTTCAAAATTGGAGAAAAAATTTACCACAACGGTTTGAACCACTTGAGCAAATGGAATTAAAACACAAAATTTCCTTGCTCTTTATCCTTACATCTCTGCTTACAGTCACAGTTATCGGACTCGCCAGCTATTGGCTGTCAGTAGGTTCTATTGAGAAAAGTCAACAAGAGCAGTTAGTGGCCATCAATGAAAACAAATTACAGCAAGTGAAAAACTTTTTTGACGAACAGTTACAAAACGGACAAGCTATGGCACAAGGTAAATTTATTGCTGATTTACTAGAAACAATGGATAACACAGCAGAGCATCTGGGATTTAAGTCAGATCAAGATATAGATGTGGCCGCGCCCTTTTACTCAGCAACAGAAAAAAAATACCAACCACTATTACAAGAGTTACTAGAACAATACCGCATTCCAAATTTTGAACTGATCAATAATTCAGGGACAGTGTTGATAGCAGCGAAGGCCGATACTTACATCGGGAAAAATCTTAAATCAGGAACGCTCAAAGAAAGCGATCTTGCGCAAGCTCATGCACGCTCACTACAAAGTAATGCCCCTTTACTGATAGATCTTCATTACTCGGAAACTATAAAAAAACCGGTAGCATACCTACTAATACCTATTGTATCAAAATACGATCGCGAAACTTACAAGACAAACGAACGCATGGGTACTTTAGTCTTTGAAATTAACTGGGGAATTTTAACCAATATTCTTACAAGCACACCTGGGCCAGGGAAAAGCGGCGAAGCATATTTGCTGGGTAAAGATCTTCTCTTACGTTCTGATACATCTTCTAATCAATCGGAATTTAAAACTCAAGAATCAATCAGCGAAAAAAAAGCAATCGATCAACCTTTTTTAAAAAAATTGTATTCCACTGAGGATAAATTTCCTAAAGGCAGCAAAGTCAGTGTTAATGAAGGCATGAACTACATTAAAAACCAGATAGTTGGTGCATATTCAATTATAGATATATTAGATAATCGTTTTGCTCTAGCAGTGGAAATAGGAAAAGATGAGCTCTACCAGTCGACCAGTCCAATTAAATTATATCTACCGTTATTAATTGTTTTTATTATAATTTGCACCAGCATGTTTGGAAAAATTCTGGGCGATAGCGGAGACCATTCTCTGAAAGTCATTGCTGAATTTGCCAATAGGATTGCCAATGGACAATTACAAAAAATTGACAACGACTTCAAAGGAGAAACTGCTGTATGTATCAACGCCATGAACTCCATGGTAGAGGTTCTTACTAACGTAAATAACGATTTACAACAATTGGCGCAAGCAGGAATCAATGGCAATTTGCGACAAAGAATTGGCGCGGACAAATATCAAGGTGATTATCGTAAACTTACTCAAGAAGTAAATACTATATTAGACTCAACCATTCAACCTATAAACGAGACAGTATTAGTACTACAAAAACTTTCTCACGGTGATTTTACTAACAAAATGGTGGGGAAATATAATGGAGACTACCAAGTAATAAAAAAGGCACTGAACACTACCATAGATGTTTTCAATGATATATTAACTCAAATTAAAAAAACAGTCGATAATGCTAATCTTTCCGCTAAAAAAATTATATCTACCAGCAATGCTCTGCATACTGGTGCTACTCAACAAGCAAGCGCAGTCGAAGAAATCAGTAGTTCCATGGGAGAGATTGTTAGTCAAATAAATAGCAATGCAGATAATGCGACAAAAGCACAAAAAGTTAGCACCGACGTAAAAGACAATGCCGGCATTGGAACCACTCATATGAATGGTATGCTCAAAGCGATGGATGATATTAAATCATCCAGTCAAAATATTTCTAAAATCATAAAAGTAATTGACGAAATTGCCTTTCAAACCAACTTATTAGCATTAAACGCCGCTGTAGAAGCGGCCCGTGCAGGAAAACATGGAAAAGGTTTTGCGGTTGTAGCAGCAGAAGTCAGAAATTTGGCCGGAAGAAGTGCGGAAGCTGCAAAAGAAACCACTAGCATGATCGAAGACTCCAAAGTCAAAGTGTCTCAAGGCTCAAATATTGCAAAAGAGACCTCTGATGCTTTGAGTAGCATCGTCTCCGGAATTACGGAAGTCACTAAGTTAATTACCGAAATTTCTGCTGCAACTAATGAGCAGGCGCAAGGTGTCTCTCAAATCAACATCGGATTGCAAAGAGTCGCTGAAGTTACTCAAAACAATACTATATCCGCTGAAGAAACTACTACCACGTCCGAAGAAATGGCCCAGCAAGCAATTTCATTGACCGGAATCATTGGAAAATTCAAACTGGGAGAGGTTAATGTTTCAGGTAGCGAAGATGATGACGAGAATGATAAAGAGAATAATAAAAATAATAATTGTGATTCAATACAACAAGCTGCCTAGACGATAGAGTTCACTCGTGGGTGTTCACCTTATGCAGCATGTCTAGTACTATCAACCTCAGTGTCAAATAATTTAAACAATGAATTGACTGATTCTTTATCAGATAATATCAATAATAAATCCCCATTAACCAAAACAGTAGTACCACGTGGGACAATAATCCGCCCCTCTCTTTGAATGAGCACAATTAATGAATTGGGAGGAAGATCAATATTTACAATCGATTTATTACATATAATCGACGATGCACTTACTTCAAATTCAAAAAGATCCCCTCTGATCTCATCCCTGGGGACATATTCGATAGGGAAACGAATCCTTTTTTGAGGATTCGCGTTTAATTTTAATTTTTTTGCAACAAAAGGAATCATTGTTCCTTGTAAAATTACTGAAGTTAAAACAATAAAAAAAACTAAATTAAAAATAATATCTGCTTTGAGATATCCCGCTGTATAAGGATACGTGGCCAAAATAATGGGAACGCTCCCTCTTAGACCGATCCAAGAAATAAGCACCTTCTCTTTTAACGATATTTTTGAAAACGATAGCGAAATAAAGACTGCAAGAGGACGCGCAATTAAAATTAAAAAAACCGAAATTAAAAAACCACTAGAAGCTACCGTTACTAATTTCGACGGAAAGACTAAAAGCCCTAAAGTTATAAACATAATAATTTGCATTAACCATGCCAAACCATCATGAAACAAAATTAGCGATTTTTTATGCACAAATTTTTTATTTCCTAAATAAATCCCCGCTAAGTAAACAGCTAAAAATCCACTACCCCCAACGTATTGCACTATTGCATAAATAAAGACAACATAAGCTAGAGACAAAACAGGATACAGACCATCAAATTCCAAACGAATACGATTTACAATATTATAAAAAATTAATGCTAAAAACGGACCAAACAAGAGTCCTATACCCATCTGTTGCACAAATGACATTAATACAGAAAAAAATGTTTTGTTTTGGTGCATAATCAATTCCAATATGGCGATTGTTAAGAAGACCGCCATAGGATCATTCGCACCTGATTCTAATTCTAGTAGTGAGCGTAGATTAGGTTTTAGATGTACCCCTTTTGCTCTTAAGATCATAAAAACAGCGGCGGCATCGGTTGAACTTACAATTGCTCCTAAAAGTAATCCCTCCATTAAAGTAAAACTACTCACATAGGGAAGAAAAAATCCCAAAAAGAGACAAGTAAGCACAACCCCTAACGTAGAAAGAATAACACCAGGTTTTATTATTGGTTTGATTAGCTGCAAATTAGTATCGATACCGCCAGAAAAAAGAATGTATATCAAGGACACTATCCCGATATATTGAGTTTGTTTAGGGTTATTGAAATATATTCCCCCCGGACCATCACTCCCTACTAACATCCCAATCCCTAAAAAAAGTATCAAAGAAGGTATCCCCGACTTGGCCGCAGCTTTACTAGAAATCACTGCCAATAGTAAAATTACAGAGAAAAAAATTAAATATTGCTCTACCGAAAACAACATATGTCACCTCCCCACAACCTTTTCGATCACGGTGCAATTGCCTACATTATCGGAAAATATATAAAATTATTTAAATTAGTAAGTATCTAAATAAAATTATAAGGAAGGTGATGACGGTATGTTTGTATTAGTTTAGTGCTAAAGGATATCACAATCCGTGGTGGGGGTGGGCCGACCTAGACCACCTGGAACTGGGCATGCGGAAACTACTGGTACAGACACTGTTGCGGTCACTACCGGAGGTAAATCAATCGGCACCTCCGTTTGTCCACGATGATTCCATCCCCAACAATAAACCTTTCCTCGTATATCTGTCGCACAAGTGTAATCCGATCCTGCGGCCATTGAATACACCTCCACCCCGCTTGAATTAAAAACTTCCGGAACATTTGTTTGACCGTTAGTTTTATTTCCCCAACAACGAACACCTCCGCCCACAAGCACGGCACAGGTGTGGGACATACCTGCAACTATTAAGCGCACAGGTGGCAAGTCCTCTGGCACATCTGTTTGACCATATTTATTCCATCCCCAGCAGGTAACCTTCCCTTTCATATCTAATACACAGGCGTGAAATCCTCCAGCTGTGATGGAACGCACCCGGCCACCTAGACGATACGTTTCTGGTACAGTAGTTTGACCGTATTGATTCGATCCACCCCAGCACCTAACGCTATCGTCTGCTTTCAATACTACGCAAGTAAAGGAGACACCCGCAGCTATTAAACGCGCAGGCCCCGGCCCCAATTCGCCGGCCTCATCCACTGATGCAAGGCCATTCGAATTCCAGTCCCAACATCTAACACTGCCATCAGCTCGCAACACCACACAGGTATGATCTTCTCCGGCCGCTAATAGATTCACGGGACCAAAACTGTTCAGCACAATATTCGGCGCATTGTCTCCATACAACGATCTATAAGAAGAATTTCCTCGGCAACGAACACTTCCATCTAACTGAACTACACAGATGTAAGTCCTTTTAACAGCTATCGAGCGTACGATGCCTAACCCATCAGGTACATCTGCCTGATCGTCATGACCGTTACCTCCCCAACAATAAACATTCCTACCCCTTCCAGCTTTACCCACTATACAGGTACGACCTTCTCCTGCAGCGAGTGTAGGGTTCATCATCGATGCCTCATCCTGTACAATTTGTCTCAATCTTGGATCAGCACGAATTTGACCACGAAAATGCGTACAAGTAGTGGATAATGTTGACAGTTCGTGAGGTGCCAATAAACCACCGAGGAACGATGATAATGGGAGATGTCTGGTTACGTCCACTATAGACGCATCGCTAGCGGCAATAGTGCCAATAGTGGCAATCTGAAACGCAACGCCCACTCCCCAAAATCGAAACACAAAAATAACAAACAATATTTTTACTTTTTTCATTCCACTAACTGGCATAAAAACATCTCCTTTTTAACCGTAATAATAATAAATTTTGCTAAAGATTTCCTTATTACCTCCGACAAAGGTAGCAGCTTCACAAAAAAGCGAAGTATATAAGAGTATATAGTGTTTTGTAATTGCCAACAAAGAATAAACAATGAGTGATAAACAAAAAAAATTTTCCCGTAGAAACATTCTGCCCTATCCTCGTTTCCAACTCACATTAGCTGGAGTTAACATTCTCATCACCTTAGCAATTCTGGAAATGGTTTATTTTCAAATCTTCCAGGCATACGATTACATTAGAAGCATGGGAGTAATGTCCAATTTAGATAGTAAACACCCATATCTTAAGTTCGTAAATCTTCAACAAAAATATATCAATGATTTCATTCTCACTGCATGCATAATTAGCATACTACTTACCCTCATAATCAATATTTACATATCCTTTAAATTAGTTGGTCCAATGGTGCGATTGAGTAAGTATTTTGAAAAAATGGAAAAAGAAAAAGACATAACGGAGCTACATTTCAGGGAAGGAGATTTTTTCCCCAATCTTCCGGATCAAATTAATAGGGCCATTAGCGCCATACTCACAGAAGAGAATATTAAAAAAAACAGCGTAAAAGAAGAGCCTAACAAAAATACATAACAGATACACATAACAGGTACACATAACAGGTACAATCAACATGGCCACACCCAAAATATACATTGTAGTGACATCTTGTGTAACTATTGGGATATTAGGACTTGCCTATTATAA
>JADGBS010000146.1 GCA_015231325.1 Oligoflexia bacterium
ACAATGAATCTGGTGTATTTATTTTCTTAATAACCTCTTTAATCCTTGTGCTGGAATTTTTTGAAATAGATTGAGTTTTCTCTATAGGATCTGAAACGTGAGTCCTTATTTTATGATCGTCATTACTCCGCCTACTTCCAGATAGCAAAATATAAATTTTATCTTTGTTTGGCGAATGCGGTTTTGAATAAGAATGTAATCGTAACAGATATCCTGTATACAATAAACAGCAGTGGAATAGGACGGAGATAATAACTGCAAAAGGCATGATTGTTTTTATTTTCATGGTTATTAATTGCTACCATTTCAAGTTAAATGCAGCATAGAGCGAGCGACCGGCAGCTCCATATCCGGCCACCTCTTCATAACTTTTATCAAAAATATTATCTAGCTGAAGTAAAGTGCTAATCTTAGGACCGATGATATATTTAAACTTTAAGTTGAATAAATAATATGCAGGTAACTTAATTCGAGTAAATGTTATTGGATCTAAATCATCTCTATTTCCTATATAATTTGCTTCGGTTACCCAGATTAATTTATCAGTTAGCATGATATCTATTTTTGATGACAATTTATGGGTGGCCCGACGTAAAAGTTTCTGCGCCTTTTCTAAATCCTTAGTATCTAAATAAGTGTAATTAGTACTTAAAGTGGCGGTTGATGTTAGATGAGATTGCCAAACGAATTCCAGACCGCGTGTACGTGCCTGTCCTCTGTTTTTATATCGGTTAGTGGTAAATTCATATTCAATTAATTGTCGTAAATCATTTTGAAAGAAATTCAACTCACCACTGTGATTTCCATCGACCTGACCAATAATTCCAATTTCGTAATCCTTGCTTCTTTCAGGGTTTAAATCGCGATTACCAAAATTTGAAAATAATTGATATAACGTTGGTGATTTAAAACCAGTGCCATGTGCCGCTCGTAACGAAATTTCAGTAGGAAGTGTTTGTATCTTTGTAGACCAAATCGGATAGCGCCCCTCTATCTTGTAGGTAAGAGCAGATCCAAAAAATTGATGTTGGTCGAGTCGTAGACCGCTGTTTAGAGAAAATGTTTTTTTGACCGGATAGTACTTTTCCCATAGATATACGCTCGTAGTATCAGCATGTTGTTGTCCTAGATTACTACGTACTCCATCGAAATTTTCGCTCGCATTGGCATTTTCTCGTTTAAAATCAAATCCAGCAATTAAGGTATGTTCCTTATGTAGGTAGAGGGTGTTTTGTTGATTAATTTTAGACAGCTTCCCGCTGAAATCCCCAGCATAATTGGTTTTATCACTGTTATCTGGTAGGTTATGGTATTTACGCTTATTCTGATTTTGAGACAAAGTTATAGATGGAGATAATCGAAATGGAAAAATTGCACTTAACATAGTTTTAACTTTTATTTGCGCCAAATATTCTTTATCTTTTGTTTGATAATTAGGATCATCTCCACCAACACCCCCATGTCGAGGGATGTCTGTGCGAGCATTGGAAAAACGTCCTGAAAATTCACAACTAGTATCGCGATTCGGTCGTTGATAACCGAATGCCAACGCAAGAGATTCATCTTCATGACCGTAGCGTTTGGCACTTTTGGATTTCTCCTTTGCACCCGCCAGTGGTATTCCTTGTGTTGAATTTCTTTCAATACTTATATTGGTATTGTAACTACCACCGACCATGCTGGAGGCGTCTATTTTTCCGTTTTTGCTGATGCCTGCTCGTAAATTCATAGTCTCTCTGCTACCGTATCCGACATCAATATTGCTGGATATGGCGGAAGAATTTCGCTTAGACTCATTTCCTTTTTTAGGAATAATATTAATTACCCCACCGATGGCATCTGCTCCATATAATGCACTTTGATTCCCTCTCAGAATTTCTACGCGTTCTATATTATCGACACCAAAATTACTTATGGCCGCAGATCGTTGTATAGCACTGGCATCTCCAAGATCTACTCCATCATATAGTATCAATAGGTGACCGCTATCTATTCCACGGAGATATACTGATGTTTGTTGAGCGGAGCTACCAGTACTTGAGATCTGCATACTGGGGGAATTTGCTAGCACTGAGGAAAAAGAAGAATGTGCTGCTTTAGAGATATCGCTCGAATCTATTTGTGTAAATGCCCCTGCCACATTTTGTATTGGTAATTCAATACGTTCCACTTGGATTAAAATTGGTTCTAATTCATAGGTACTTTCTTCAATATCGGCCACGGAAGTTACATCAGTATTAGTAGTAGAAATAGCGCTGGCACTTATTTTTTGAAAGGCCCCTAGTGTTAGTATTGAGATGAAGAAGATCTGTGAAATTATTTTTTTTAAGAAATTACTATACGTTCTCATTATAACTAACTCCATCTGATAATTTCCTATACAAATTTGAATTTGATACATATTGGTAGTGATCGTTGAGCATATCTTTTGGGTAATCATCCTTATGATCACGGAATTTTTGCAGGATATGTCGTTTACTATTGCGTATTTGTTTTACGATAATATCGATATCACCTAAGGTTAGATCTGGGATTAGGGTGGTTCTAAATTGGTATTCAATTTCTTCGCTTAGATCCAATAAGATATCAATGCTCGTCTTGATATCTTCTAAATTCACGTGAGCGTTACAAATCATAGAATATTTTCCGAACGGTGCTTTTATATCCATGGCCACATAGTCGATCATTTTCTCGCTAATTAACTTTTTTAGTAGTATCGGGTTGGTGCCGTTTGTGTCTAGCTTTACGGGATATCCCATCTCTTTAAGTCGTGAAATAAATTCTTGTAGATCTGGCCAAATTGTTGGTTCTCCACCACTAATCACAATTCCCTCAATGAAAGTTCTTCTTCCTTTTAAAAAATCTAACACTTCCTCATTTAAAATTTCTGTGCGCAACCATTCCGAAGATAGTAATAAACCTCGATTGTGGCAGTATCCACAGTTTAAATTACAACCCAAGGTAAACACTACTGCTGCAATTTTCCCTGGATAATCAATAAAGGAATTTTTCTCAACACCCGCAATCTGCATAGCTTATGATCTCATTATGGTAATTATTAAAAATGGATCTGAACCAGATATCATCCAGAATATCAATTATAACTCCCGAAGTGGCCCATCTCCTCTAATAAAGTAAGAGTTTTCACCAGAAGCAACTTTAATGGGAGTGCGAACATCCCAATGTAAGTCCAGCTGCATTCCAGCTATTGGATCAGAATTTGTTCCAACATTCACTACATTTGGAATCCTGACTTGCGACGCGAAGGTGTACCCCCACAAAGCATTGACTTCAATTGGAAGTATGGACACATTAGTTAGATATTGTCCGACCCCTTTATAACTTCCTCCGTATGTCCAAATGATCTTGTAAGAAAATTTTACTACTTCCATTCTATAAAGGTTTTTAGCAGTTACTTGGTAGACTTTACTAAAAGAGGTTTTCCATAGATCTAATTGCATCCAATTATTTATGCCTTGAGCAACAGCAGTTGCATATTCATTTTGCACATTAACTACTGGTCGTCCAGCTTCAACAATTGTCCAAAGTTGTTTTCCTATATTAATGATATTTGAAATAATAACTTCTATTGGAATATCTATTGATTTGGGTATCTCATTTCTTTTTTGGATGAAGTCCAATTCTGAACATGGATTTGCATTATTATTTCCATCACTTTTATCCTCTACCTCCTTTGAAAAGCAATCAGCTGATAGTACTTTTGTTACTATCGATTGCTCATCAATTGTATAGTACATATTGAGATCTAAAACAGTATCTTGCGCATAAATTGCAGATGATAATAAAATGAAGAACATTGCAAAAAAGGATAACATTAGATGATTTTTTTTAGACATAATTTATACTCCTGTTAGATTATTAATAGCGAAAGTTATACTTTAAAAAATTTAATTTATATTTAACTTTGCTGATTCTCTAATGGTGATAATGTAAAATTTTTTCGTTGGTAAAACTCTTCCTTTTTCCCTTGATTATAATTTGCAACTGGACGCAAATACCCAGTGACCCTGGACCAAATTTCAGTTTCCTGTTGGCATGCTGGACAGATAGGAATTTCTCCGCTTAAATAACCATGCTCTTTACAGATACTGAAAGTAGGGGTTATTGATATATAAGGAATTTTATAGTTGTTAAATATTTTTTTAACTAAATTTTTGCATACTTGAATATCTTGAATTCTTTCGCCTAAGTATAGATGCTGAACTGTTCCCCCAGTGTAGAGCGATTGTAGTTCCTCCTGCAATTCTAACATCTGATAGATGTCGTTAGTATACCCTACGGGAAGCTGACTAGAGTTGGTATAGTACGAAGTTTTATCTCCCGCAGTAATAATATTTGGAAAATTTTGCTTATCAATCTTGGCCAAACGATATGATGTGCCCTCTGCCGGGGTTGCTTCTAAATTGTAAAAATGTCCGCTCTCAAGTTGAAACTGCATTAATATCTCTCTTAAATATTTCATGGTTTTAATCGCCAAGTCCTGTCCTTGCTGAGTGGTAATGTCTTTACCGATAAAATTAAGTAGTGCCTCATTCATACCGATCACTCCAATAGTATTGAAGTGGTTATACCAATATTCACCGTGTAGTTCCTTTGAGTGTCGCAAATAATGAGCTGAGTAGGGATACAATCCTGCTTGTGTTTGTTGTTCAATAATTTTTCGCTTAATTTCTAGAGAGTTACGTCCTATTAAGGCAACTTTGTGAAGACGTTCTTTAAATTCATCCCAGCTTTTTGCAAGATAACCAATTTTAGGAAGGTTAATAGTAAAAACACCGATGGAACCGGTAAGGGGGTTACTTCCAAATAGGCCCCCGCCTCGTTTTCTTAACTCACCCGTATTTATGCGCAAGCGACAACACATGGAAATAGCATCTTCTGGAGAGAGATCCGACTTAACATAATTTGCAAAGTAAGGAATTCCATACTTGCAAGTAATTTTCATATATTCATCGACTACTGGATTGTTCCAATTGAAATCTTTTGTGATATTAATTGTTGGAATTGGGAAAGTAAAAACTCTTCCCTTAGCATCTCCGGCCAGCATAACCTCACAGAAAGCACGATTAAAAATGTCCATCTCCTCTTGAAAATCACCATATTTCTCACTCTGCACTTTACCGCCAATAATGATTGCTTGATCCCTAAGCGTAGAAGGAACCGTAATATCAAACGTTAGGTTAGAGAATGGGCATTGAAAGCCAACTCGCGTAGGAACGTTAATATTAAAGATAAACTCTTGAAGCCGCTGTTTTACTTGTAAAAAATTAAGCCCGTCATAACGAATAAAAGGTGCACAATAGGTATCAAAGCTTGACCATGCTTGCGCTCCAGCAGTTTCTCCTTGAGTAGTGAATGTAGAGTTAATAATTTGTCCCAAAAAAGAACCCAAATGCTTAGCAGGAAAACTCTCCATTTTACCGGCAACTCCACCAAAACCATCTTGTAAAAGCTGTCGTAAATCCCATCCAGCGCAATATGGACCAAAAAAACCCAAATCATGAATATGACCATCGCCATTTTCATGAGCGGAGCGAACCTCTTCAGGATAAATTTTGTAGAGCCAATATTTTTTAGTAAAACTTTCCCGAACATAATTATTTAGACCATTCACGCTTTTTTGAGTATTGGCATTTTCTTGAATGTTCCAATCCTTATCACCGAGATAGTTTGAAAATAGTTCATCCGTTGCTGCAATCAATGCGGCCATTTCTCTAGTAGTTCGTCGCTGATCACGATATAAAATATATGCCTTAGCAGTCTTGGCATGACCATTTTCAATTAGCACTTTTTCCACAATATCTTGCACGCCTTCTACATCTGGAATTGCATTGGAAAAATTTTTTTCAACTAATGCCAAAACTTGATTTGCTAATTCTTCTGCGCGCCGTAAATCATCTCCTCCACAACTTTGGGCCGCCTTCATTATGGCGTTAACTATTTTTTCTAATAAAAATTTTTGTGTAGTACCATCTCGCTTGATAATAGATGAAATCATACTGCTACTCCCTCTAATTTCTTAATTATAATTAATCTCATACGTTGACGTTGCCAGGCCTGCAAAAGCTTTACCGCAAAGTTCTTCACGCCATATAGAGTAGATATGCTCCAATATGCCAACGCCTGCGGCAAACTATTTGGATACGCACGTCCTATCGCCATACCGGCATAACCGACGGCCCGCAATCCAAGGTTGCTAAAATTATCTGCGCTGCCAATCAGAATGTCATTTCTTACGGGTCCGTTAATATATTCTAATAATTGCGACGAATTGCTTAGATCTAAATGCTCAATCGTTTGCTGACATCTTATCCAGGTATTAACATCCATTTGCATACGAATTTTTATCGCCAGATCTATGGCATAGGAAAATTCAGAACATTCGTTAGCATGTTTGCATTCATCCCTCGAAAAAATGTTATTCTTCAAACTCGCACTCGCACTCGCAAAAGTTGCTACAATTATTTTTGCAACCAAATGACTACTATTATCCTTTATTAACAACATGTTCATCCGCTTTAAAATATGCCTGTTCATCAATATGCGATAAATCTCCAATAGTATCAATAGTGAGATGATCACCGAACCCATTGGAATAAGAATGGTAAATATTTTTGATGTAACTGCTCTCTGTTGACTATCCCCAAAAGTAATTAAAGTAGCAGTAAAAGACATTGCAAAAATATCTACGATCCCAACCGCAATGCAAATTCCACTCAACAAACTGGCCAACGCAACTAAGTTTTGTCTCTCTACTCTTGTTCGATTAAAAGAAAAGATCGTATCTTGAAAATTTTTTATTAAACACCTCGTTTGGAAAGGAATCGCAATAATACCTACGTAATTTAATGCCATAAAGGAGGCATCTCCCACGTATCTGGGAAATTTATGCGGAAAAAGTTTCCCCACTAGAAAAATGGAATCGATCAACCAGATTGCTAGTTGGGAAACTAAATCTGAATGTGCCACCAGCACTTCTGAGAAATATTTATAGTGCTGCTTCAAAATTTGTCTATCTTTCATTCCTGCCTGTCATTCGTTAGCTTTACGGATTTTCTAAATCCAAATATCCTCGCCGAATGGCCCTGTTAATGTCATCATTTTCCCTACGCAAATCCCAATTATGCAACCTACTGAGAAAAGGAGTTTCCGGGATGTTAGTCTCTTCTGCTAACCGCTCATAAAGTTTTCCTTGTACTAATAATCTTTGCATTTGAGAATGCGCTGTAAGATAAAAATGTTGAACAAAATTTCTTCCTAATTCAAACTTTAGTGCCCAATCGATGGCCCTAATTAGTTGTTCACTCATGAGTTTTCCTTCGCGATTATACTGATTCAAAACCGTGCGAAAAAGTGCCCGATTTGGCACTTTTCCGTCTGTATATTGTTTATATAAATCGATCGAAGAGTTATAACTATCCACCGCCTTTCTGAAAATATTTTCAATATCGTACTTTGTTTGTGTAATTAAAATATCCACAGAGCGTTCCTCCGATCTAGCGATACGAACGTTAGCAATATTATCCAATCCAAAAGAAATTCCAATTGAGCTTTCGCTACCACTGCCACCAGTTCCCAGAAAGGCCCAGGTACGAGATTTTCTGGCATAATGAGCGGCCTGGCGCATATAACGGAGGGCGAGTAAGGTTTTGGATTTGTTCTTAATGCGCTTGATATCGGTATCAGAGATAGTGTAATGAGGATTTTTACTAAGGTCTGGAAGAACCAGTGGTTTTAATCCCACTTCCGACATATTTGGGTAATTCATCGCAATTGCTATATCATACTCATCTAACTCACGGATCACTCCATCCAAATAAATTTTTGCCGATTTGATTTCCGCCAAATAGTTTTCTAAGATAAGCATATCTGCCTCTGGCACCGGCGCTGGATTAGATGTTGAGGGGACGACCGTCGTTATAGTTGCTATAGAGCGCAGATCAGAAATAAAACTTTCCAAACGTTCGATATAGTATTCATAAATCAGCAAATCAAAATTAATCCGATGAATATTGTAGTATAGAATTTCAGTGTTACTCACCTGATCTTGTAGCAGTGACTGAAAACTACTAACCTCCGCCAAATGCATTAACTTCGATTCTTTCCAGTTATACCAATTACTGGGCATTAAAAAGCCGAGCAAGTTTCCTACAAAGTTTAAAATACTAAGCGGATTCATTCCGTAACCAAGCGATAGCTCAAAGCGCGGAAGAATATTTCCTAGTCTGGCCACTACCGTCTGGCGAGCACGAAAAACACTTTCATAGCGCTCACGAGTTGGTAACCCATTAGTTATGGCCGCATTTACCGCCTCGGTAATAGTAATACACTTTTTTGCAGAACAATTGATCTGTCCTGCAAAAAGAGACTCTTCTGGATTCCACTCCTTATTGATAATAAAAATGGATGGAAGGCCAGAAGCAGAAATAGAAAAATCTTGAGGCGAAAGAAAATGCTCAGTAGGGTTGCTTGCTACCGCATTATAGATAGAAGTAGTCGCCAGAATAATTAAGGTCATAATTAAAGTGCAATAATGGCCATCACCACTAAGCTTAACAAGAGTGTCCCTCATGAAATCCTCCTTAGAAAAACATTAATTAATATAAATTAATCCAAAAAATAATTTAACAATCTAAACCACTACTTTTAATTTTATGTAGAATCATATCGTTAGCATTTTTATTCTTTATTAAATCTATAAGTTCATTCAAAGATCTAGGATGCTCACTCTTCTCGGGGATGATTCCTGTCTCTTTCAGCTGAAGATACAAATCTATCATGGGAGGTGGAACAAGATCGTACTTACAAAACTTTGGAAACTCCTCCACAAAATCAAGATGACTACAATTTGCAACTATTGTCCCAGATTGTAATACATAGACATTGTCGGCCCAACTATATGCTAAATCTATGTCGTGAGTGGATATAATAACGCTAACTTCTTTTTCAATAATAAGCTCTTCCAACAGCAATAAAAATTCCTGCTGCATCCTCTTGTCCAGACCCGCTGTCGGCTCATCTAAAATCAATACTTCCGGTTGCATCGCCAATAATCCCGCAATTCCAGCACGCTTCTTTTGCCCATAGCTCAGACAATGAACTGGCCGATCGGCCAATTCTTCCAGATGAGTGAACGCAAGCGCCGCATCTACACGAGATCTAATTGTCTGACGATCAAGGCCCATATTCATTGGCCCAAATGAAACATCCTCTCTTAGTGAAGCAGAAATAAGTTGAATATCTGGATCTTGAAATAACAAACC
>JADGBS010000147.1:0-3869 GCA_015231325.1 Oligoflexia bacterium
CGAAAGAAAACGCAAAATATTTACTAACTAAAAAAGAAAAATTAGGACATATGATTATGGAGCACTATGATGAGTAAGAATATCATGGAACATATTAATGAACATGGCGCGAGTATCAATAATGTTACTACTAATGATATTAACAATGATAATAACGTCATTAATGGATATCTTTGTGCTAAAGGAATGCGAGTGGGAGTAGTAGTTGCTCGTTTTAATGGATTTATCACCACCAAATTGCTTTCCGGTGCTTATGATGCTTTTATTCGTCACCAAGGTGATAAAAAAAATTTCACTACAGTGTGGGTTCCTGGGTCCTTCGAAATTCCACTGATAGCTAAAAAATTAGCAACACGAGCGACATTGACACCCAGTAGCGAATTTCATGCTATTGTGTGTTTAGGGGCTGTAATTCGCGGGGCCACCCCACATTTTGAGTATGTTGCCAGCGAAGTTGCCAAAGGGGTGGCACAAGTAGGAATAGAAACAGGAATTCCAGTGTTATTTGGAGTACTTACTACCGATAATATTGAACAAGCAATTGAGCGAGCAGGAAGCAAAGCGGGTAACAAAGGTGCAGAAGCAATGCTTAATGCTATTGAAATGGTGGATTTGTTAAAAAAATTATAAAAAATAAATAAGAATTTTTATTTTTAGTTTATTTTTAGTTTCATCCTTATTTTAAGATTTTGCTTAAGATTTTGTTTTTAATCTTATGTTTGTATTTAAATTTATTTTTAATTTTTTTTTATTTTTGTAGTTTCATTTTTATAATAACTGGTATATATTACGGCCCTACGGAGATCATTGCGTTCGCAAGAAGGCAGTGAGACCATGACAGGATCCCCCCTCCTTCCTTCCTGTCGTTGGTAATCCTAGTAGGACCTAAGAAATTTATTTCTTAGGTCCTTTTTTTTATGGTATTTTTTATACATGTATGCGTAATCAAATGTATACATAATCAAAACATAATTTGGAGATTTTTCGTTATGCTTTTGTCCAGCGAGCAGTGTCCGCAGGCGCACTATCAAGTGGTAGTCATCGGTGGCGGACTAGGAGGGATGACTGTTGCCAATATTTTGGCCAGCAGAGGACAACAAGTTCTACTGTTAGAAGCGCATGATAAATTGGGTGGACTGGCCACCTGGTTTCATCGTCGTTCTCACATATTTGACGTTGCACTACATGGTTTTCCTTACGGAATGCTGAAATCACTGCGACGCTATTGGGGGAAGTCCATAGCTGATTTGATTGTTCCCCTGAAGAACGTCCGTTTTATCAATCCACAATTTGACCTTACCACCAGCTATACTCGTGAAGATTTCGGCAAACTTTTATTGGAACATTTCAAGATACCCCCGCAAACAACCCACAGTTTCTTTGAGCGAGTAATGGGAATCACTGCTGATGGAGGACCAAATACAAATGAAGTTCCATTCAGCGCAGGTCAGTTATTTGATGAATATTTCCCCGGTCGACCAGATGTAGTGCGCTTTCTAATGGAACCTATTACTTACGCCAATGGGCATACATTAGAGGATCCTGCCCTCACTTATGCTATTGTGTTTGCTAATTTCATGAGACATGGGATTTATACGATAGAAGGTGGAACCGATCTACTTGTTAGCATGATGCAAGATGAACTTATAAAAAACAAAGTAGATATAAAATTAAATACGGCAGTGAATACTATTCGAATTACCCCCGGGAGTAATAAAGTTTGTGGAGTAGAGATAGATGGTCGTTTAATCAACGCTCCAATCGTTATTTCCAACGCCAATCTACTGGCCACTATTCACTCAATGGTAGGTGATACGTTCTTCCGCAAAGAATTTTTACAAAAAGTTTCTGCGGTAGAACTTAATACCAGCAGCTGTCAGGTTTATCTAGGCATAAAAGATGGTGAGACCATCCCCGAAGTAGGGGATCTAATTTTTTACTCAGACGCCCATCATTTTGATACAGAGTTATTACTAAACAAAAAAATCAGTAGTCGCACTTTTTCACTATACTACCCAAGACAACGTCCACATTCTAACCGCTCTAATCGTTATACTATTGTCGCTTCATCAAATTCTCGTTATAGCGACTGGCAACAACTTTCGCCTGCTGAATATCGAGCAGCAAAGCAAGCGATGATTGAAGATACATTACAATGTTTGGAACGTCTATTGCCAGAATTTGTCAATATTCGAGACAAAATCGATTGCTGTACAGCAGCAACCCCTTTAACCTTTGAGCGCTACACTCGCCACTGGCAAGGGGCATCCTTTGGCACTAAATATCCAGGGCTAGCAATTAGTCAGCAGTTATCCACAGAAATAGCTGGCCTTTATCACTGTGGATCAGTTGGGATCATTATGTCTGGATGGCTTGGGGCCATTAATTATGCTGCGATTACTGCAAATGCGGTTGAAGGTCGTCTGTTACTGCTGTAAGGTGGATGTTTTGATCTGGATGTTGCTGCTAAAAGAAATAATCTTTTTGTATTCTTGACTTTCTTTTACCTCAATTATGGCCTTGTTTATTTTATCAAGAAGATCTTTGTCAAATTTCTTGTTTAACATTAAATAACGCAAATCACCTTCTGGCGCATCAGCAATTTGTTTTACTGTCAGCAAATTTCTTGCTCCGGCGGATTTACTAAAAAAATAATCGGCCTCTTCATAACTAATAAAACAAAAATCAATCCTATTATTTTCAAGCATGACAACAGAATTAGAGGGATCTCCGATAAATTTAAATATATTTTCCTGGGGATATTTTGCAATTTCTCCATCCACCCATTTTCCATAAGAAAAACCATCTATAACTCCTAACTTAAATCTCTTTGATAAAATTTCCTTCATAGTCGGATTTTTGGATAAATAAGCGGCCTTTTCTTTTTGAATAATAATTATCTGAGGACGATTCTTATATATAGGTTCTGTGAATATAGCAAAGTCCTCTCTTTGAGGATTTTTGAACCAGCCAACGGAAATCAATGGTTCAGTTCCCTTTTCAATCATACTTAATATTCTTTTTGTAGGGGTTTCTTGAAATTCATATTGAATTTTGGCCTTTTGAAGTATTAATTTTGTTATCTCTATCAAAAAACCAGAAACAGAATTATCCAGATTCTTTATATAAAAAGGGGTCCTATCAAAATACAATACTTTAATAGGAGGGTTCACATTTGCTTCCAGTTTAATTGCTAAAAAAATAACGATGAATGATAGAAATACTTTAATAATTTTTCCTGACTTCATACCCCCTCCCATACTTGATTTTTCCGATTGTATAAATACTCGAAAATTACCACTATTTTATTCCGTAACAAAAGTCACATTCAAACAGTGGTAATTTTCGGAATGAAATATTCGTAATAAAATATTCTTAATTATACGATATTAGAAATCACATTAAAACGCCAGCAGATTAACATTTAGTTCCACTAAATAATTTTTCTTAATAAATTCTGAACTGTAATTACCTTGTGGATCATAAAGTTGTGAAGAAACCAACAACTCAGCATCGAATTTTTTACTAGGTTGATATTTTACTCCGGCCTCTACTCGCAGATTAGCAGGAGCAATTATTCTATCTTGGTTATAGTGAGAATTGCGAATTCTTCGTTCTGCTTTTATTGAACTACTAAGTGAGGACAACAAGTTGTAGGTAATCTTTGGTGCTAGATGTATGTAATCATAATTTGGCACAACTTTGTCCTTATAAGACATGCTCTCGTTTGTAACCTCCAAAGCTGCAGTCCACTTCTCGTTAAAGAAGTATGTCGGAACAGATTTTATTAGATAAGATTTATCACGTGATCCAGTAGGTGATTTTCCCCAAAGAGATTTAAGTTAGGAGTTATAGATGGTTTTTCTTAT
>JADGBS010000147.1:3879-9255 GCA_015231325.1 Oligoflexia bacterium
CAAAAAAGCTGCAACTCATTCTTTAATTGAAATTCACTAGTAAATTTTCTATCAGCAAAAAAGCGAATGTCGATATATCCGTTGTCACCATTAAAATCCTGACCCTCTGTACTTGGCCTGATGAATATTTTGCCACTAGTAGCAAATTTCCAAATATCATCATCTACCATGATTCCCTCGTATCGAAATGAGAGATCACTAAAAATTGCTTTATAGTCGGTGGTATCTCGTTTGGCATAGTCACGTAGGTAGTTGATCCCTGTGTGTAATCCAAAGGTATGGTTTTTATCAATTGAATACAACATTCCAGCATTAAAAAGAGTGCTTGTACCCTTCACCGATCCCCCGACTGGATCGTGAGTACTATCACCCTCTGCAGTCAACTTAAAATTATACGGGTGAGTCGCAAGTGCAGTGCTGGATGCCGCTACAGGCCCATCTTGGGTCTCACTGGATTTTGCAAATGCAAAGCTGGACCCACCTACCAATAATGCTGTTAAAACCAAAAAACTTAAAAAACGCAAAGAACAAAAAATTTTGTTCGAACAAAATTCAGCTAGTACCATACAGCTTCTCCTTTCCCTGGCCACCTCTTTATTACCAGTGCGGATGTTTAACCATATTAAAATAGGAAAAGGAAGCATAAAATATTGGCATTCAAAAAATTTTTTTATTTTCTTCTATCTTCTCGCTTTTTTTCACTCCTTTTACGTTTGCATTAAAATCTGCATTAACGTTTGAGTTAATGTTTGAGTTAACGTTTACACTCCAAAACTCTCTCTCCTAAAGTGTGACATAAATTAAGATATGCGACAAGGACTTTACTCCAGGCACTAATCGCATTGCTCTGCCCGTCCACATATCTATTTTGATCAATTACTAATTCATTGATAGGAACCAGTCCTGCCTCCACCCGCTTAAGTCCCATGGTATAAAGCTCTTTGGTAACATCTTCAGTCTTCTGCCTAGAAAGTGCAATATCTAAAGAGCTATTAAAATCTTTAAGATAGTGTTTAAAATCAGCTTGCGATTCATTCAATAGCTGCTGCAACTTGCTCTCTTCATTTTTTATCTTATAAATTGACGCCTGGTATTGCGAATATTTCTCCATTCTTTCAAAAAGAGGTATCGACAAAGTAAGTATTACCGAAGATTCATAGCGATGATTACTGTCCTTAAAATCATAAAGGTTTTGTTGGTAGGTAGCATCAATTGTCGGAAACATCATCTTTTTGTTATAATCGAACATCTGTCTCTCTTTGGAAACAGACATTTGGACCATCATAATACCCACCCGCATACCCACCCGTTTAGAGAGTATCTCATTAGCTAAATCGCCGGAGGTCCTGAATTTTTTGACGACATTTAGCAGTGGCCAATCTAAGTCTTTAAGCTTAGCGATAGCTGTTATGTCCACGCCTTTTTTTAGTAAATCATTTTCTATTTTATTTTTCTCTTGATCAAGATCAAAGGAGCGAGCGCTCGCATTTTCTAAATCTACCATTGCCTTTTGAATATCTTGATAAGGCGTGTGTCCGCGCTCATATTTACTCTTATAAACCGTCAGTATTTTTTCTTGCATGCTGTTTATTTTCTCGTACACTTTTGACTGTTTGTTCATCCGAATATAATCAACTATCAGTAAAAAGACATCCCTTTCCTCCTGAAAAAGAAGTTGCCGCACAGACAAAGAAGCAATATCTTCATTGTGCTCCATGACCTTTAAATTGGCCAAATCTGCTCCAAAATGAAATAGATTGGCATCCAATTTTATTTCGGCCCAGGATTTACGATCGGTACTGGTCGATTGATATCGATTAATTTGGTAATGAGATAAAAGTGAAAGCGAGGGATAAAATTTATATTGAGCGGAGAGTTTTAGAGATTTCTCAATATTTAATTTTTCCTGTTCCCCCTTAATAGGGAGGGAGTTAGCGATCTGCTGATCTATGATATTTTGTAGTACAGTATCGTCATTAGCATTAGCATTAGCAGCTGCAAAAGAGGCAACCAAAACCAGCAGAATGCCAAGTTTAACTCGCCTATGACTATGCCTGCGCCAGTGTCTGTGCCTATCAATAAAACTCTTAAATTGACTCACTGATTGGTGGTAAGAGAGAAAAACTGCTGGCACCATAAAAATAGTTAACAACATAGAAATCCAAAGTCCTCCACAAACAGCAATTCCGAGCGGACGAAGTATTTTTCCCCCATCACCAAATCCTAATGCAATGGGCAACATCCCCAGAATGGTGGTTAAAGAAGTAATTAAAATTGGTCGTAGTCGCTTTTCAGCTGCAATAATCACCGCTTCTCGGGGCGTGTACGCCTTGTTGCGAATAAGCTTCAGTGTAAAATCCACCAGAATGATACTATTTGCAACAGAGATACCGTTTAAAAGTATCACACCCAAAATCGAGTTTAAAGAAAGTGTACTTTTAAAACACCACAGCGATAAGGTAACCCCAATTATTCCCAGCGGGATGGCAATTAGCACAATTAAGGCATCAGTAACACTTCCAAACTGAATAAGCACCGTAAAAAATATTAACAATATGGAAAGGACTACTGCAATTGTTAATTGATGAACTGCATCAGTTAATTCCTTTTCAGCATCTTCAAATAGAATATTTTTAAACCCCTTTAGTACCCGATGGGCCCATTCTTCGATCTGGGCCGTAGTAAATTTACTACTGTAATTCTTTTTAATCTCGACAGTATAACTATCCCGCTCATTTACACGCATTAGACTATTGGGAATCTGTTGATAACCACCATTTAGTACCGATTTCAAAGGAATGAGTTTTCCATTAATAATTAAAGGAATAGCAATAATGTCATCCAGTGAGTTAATAAATCCATCAGGATAACGCAAATACATGTCCACATATTTATTTTCAATGGTGGTATTTTTAATATATTTTCCTTCCGTCCCTACTTGTATCAAATCCACAACATCGCTAACATCCGTTTGATATCCACTTTGTTTGATTTCATTAATAATCTGCATATTCGATTTCAAGACAATATCGCTACTATTGGTTATCCCGGGTCTAGGACGCACATCCAATGTTTCATCAGGTCTTTTTTCCATTAGTTGGTAAAAAACATTCTCCTGGTTGCGTTCACTCTCATTCGGGTCTTTTCCACTAACACTTATTTTTAATTGAGGGGGATCAGGAAGTGGCAGTTCCGAGGGATTCCAAGACTCAACTTCATACTGAACATCTGGAGTGCTCGTAAAATGTTTTTCAATGATTTTCCATAACCTATCCATATCCTTTTTACGTTTTAGCTTTATTAAAATATCTCCATTAGTTGCCTGATACGCCTCTGAAAATGTGAATACATAATCATCTTTGGAGATCACTTTAAATAACTCATACTCAGTTTCTTCTAAAAGAGAATCCATTTCCCTTGAAGATGTGTTGCCACGGGCGAACACATTTAAAACCAAAATATCGGTATCCGGTTTATCAATGACTTGTGTCGGTAGCTTAGGTAAAACCAAAAATACTAAAAGAAAAAAAGTAGCAATCAATAATGCGTACACCATATTCCGCAATTTAGTTTTGTTTAAAAAACCTTGCAGCAATATAAGATACCATTTTTCAATAAATTGAATTTTGCTTTCAAAAGGAGAATTTGAGATCGTATATCTGCCATCACCTGCTGACGATTTCAAGATATGGTAACGAATAGTAGGAACTAAAATTAATGCCACTACTGCCGAAAAGCTGTGCGAGAAAATCACTGTTTTCGCCAAATCACCCAAAACTGCATAACTCAAATCCGAGGTTAACATCAAAGGAATAAAAACAACTACCGAGGAAATCGTAGAGCAAAGAATGGGGGCCCAAACTTCTTTAACTGCTTTGATAATAATAGGTAAAGGGTCATTATTAATATCGCTATTATCGCAGGCCCGTCTTTCTTTAAAATGACGGAATATATTTTCTAGCACTACTACCGAAGCATCGACGTTCATCCCTACCGAAAGCGCCAACCCGCCCAAAGAGATTAAATTCAAATTCATATTGGATAATTTCATTAGGATAAAGGCCAAAACAATACTTAAGGGAATTTCAATAGCGGCGGTTATCACGTTTTTAAAACTACCAATAAAAATAAAAAGAACCAATACCGCCAACAGTGACCCAATTAACACCTCTTTAAAAACATTTTTAACAGCGGAATCGATAAATTCAGAAGGATCCACTAGTATTTTGGAGACAATATCATTATCACTTGCAGACTTAAAATGTTCGGAGATAGTTTTAGTTAGATCATCACACATGGCCTTGATGTTTCCGCCTGGTTTTACCGTTGCACCCAAGATTACGGAAGGAGCACCGCCAGTACGAAAGATGCGCATCTCGTTTTTAGAGGGGGAGTAGTCAACTTTTGCTATGTCACCTAGGTAAACTATCTGTCCATTTTTAACTTCGACAGGAATTTTAGCAATATCCTCGACTTGCTTAACTGTTTTAGGTATTACAACCATGTATTTATTAAATCCTCGATCCAATTTTCCAGCGGAAAAACCTTGCATGGCCCTATCTATGGCCAGTTCTACACCCCTAACCGATATTTGCAATGAGGCCATTTTGTAAGGATTTAACTCAATCCTTACCTCTTTTTTCTCCGGGTTATACAACCATACATCGTTATTTCCGAGCGCATTAATTTTGGGCATCAATGTTTTGTCTAGTATTTCATACACAGCTGATGGAGAACGCTCCTTACTATAAAAAAGCGCCAAATACCGTCCCCCGCCATTATTAATGGCCCATATCCAATGGTGATCTCTTATTTCATTAGGAAGGGTATTGGCATATGCCAGAAAGGTATTCCTCGTCTCTTTCATCGCCTCTTCTGGACTATTTTGCCACTTAAACTTTAGATTATAAAACACTCGCTGAGCAGAGTAATCCGCAGTCAACTCTTCTACCTGAATTTTATCGCTGGATATGCTTCTTAATCTAGTTTCTAATTGCCGGCCATAACTATTTAAGAATTCATCATAGGAAAGTCCACCATATGGTAAGGCAAGGCCAATTTCTGGTCTGGTGCTATTTGGGAACAGTGACACTGGTAATTTTACTAAGCAGTTGCCACCAATAAAAACCAGTAACAAAATTACTAAATAAACTCTAAAGGGGGATTCATAAATTCTTTTCATAAATTATTTTACTTTGAACTACTTTTTGGACTGCTATTTGGACTGCTATTTGGACTGCTATTTGGACTGCTATTTGGAGTACTAATAGAAACCTCTTCCCCGTCAGGAATATATTTACTACGCTTAACAATGACTTCCATTCCTGCCTGCAACCCACTGATGACTTCGTTTTTTCCTCGCTGACTACTTCCCAA
>JADGBS010000148.1 GCA_015231325.1 Oligoflexia bacterium
AATTCCCGGGACTGCAATTGGAGAAGCAATTTTACAGTCGGTGAAGGCGTTTGATAAAAGCGACAAACAATCTCGCGTACTGATATTGATTACCGATGGAGAAGACCATCTGGCCGACCCACTAGAAGCAGCGAAACGTGCGCAAGCAGAGGGAGTAAAGATTTATACTATTGGCATTGGTCAGGAGGGAGGGGCACCTATTCCAGATGGAGAGCACGGTGGTTTTAAAAAGAATGCCCAAGGGGAGGTTATCCTCTCAACCTTGAATGAGGAGGTTTTACAAAAAATCGCTTTGACTACGGGAGGAAGTTACGTACGTTCAGTATCCGGAGATTTGGATCTGGAAAAAATTTATGCAGATATTCATAAGAGCGTCGAAGAGAAGGAATTGAAAAGTGGTAAACAGAAACGCTTTGAAGAACGTTTCCAATGGCCATTGCTGCTAGCAATTGTCTTGCTAATTTTAGAAACTTTTTTTAGTGAGCGCAAGCAACGTTTGGGAGAAAAAATGATAGGAGAGTTTAAGCGCTTTGGACAGAGGTTTAAAAATAATCGCAATCTTGGAATAGTGATTTTATTGTTTGTCGTTGTACCTACCTCTAGCTTTGCTTGGGATTTGTTTGCTGGAAAGGCCCAAAAAGGTGCATCGCTATATCAGGGAAAAAAATATGAAGAGGCGCTACGTAATTTTACCGATGCTCAGATCGATGCTCCTAAAGATGAGAAGATAAAATACAATATGGCCAACACATATTACAAAATGGGAAAATATGAGGAGGCGGAAAAATTATATCAGTCTATTTCTCAAGGAACAGACGTGTCGCTGGCAGAAAAATCGTTCTATAACTTGGGTAATAATGCTTATCGGCAAGGAAAATTGCAGCAAGCAGTAGAGTACTATCAAGAAGCACTGCGTCTTGATCCCAATGATGAAGATGCTAAGTACAACCTCGAATTTGTACGAAACGAGATTAAAAGAAGAATTGAGGAAAATAAAAAAAGAGAAGAACAACAAAAAAACAAGCAACAAGATAAACAACAAGATAAACAGCAACAAGGGCAGAATAATAAACAATGTCCTAACCCTAGCGCCGGTGGCGGTGCTGGAGCTGGTAAAGAAGGCAAGCAGGATACCACCGGCAAACAAGGTGAAAATAAACAGGAAGGAAACAAGCAAGAAGAAAATAAGCAAGCGGAAAACAAGAAAGATGGTGATAAAGCACAGCAGCAGGCCGCGCAGCAAGCTGCTGCTGCCCAGCAACAGCAACAAAAACAAGAACAAAAGCAGCAGGGACAACAGGCCGCTGCTCCGCAAGGAGCCGCTCCGCAGGAGGGGGCTGCCGCAGGAATGCCTAAAAAAGAGGGAACGCCTACTCCTGAGGAAATGGAGGCAGCTAGTCGTTGGCTCTCTAACTTAGAGGAAAATCGTAAGAAATTTTTACGGGGGCAAATGCCGAGCGATAGGAAATATCGAGTTGAGAAGGATTGGTGATTAATGAAATCAATGAGAAAACGTATGTCTATTCCAATACGTGTATGTGGCATATTGAAAATTATGTTAGCGGTGTTAGCGGTATTAACGGTATTGTTACCATGCTTAGTCGGTGCCAACGAGATCAGTCTTTCGTTAGAAGCGGAGCGCACTGAAATATCTAAAGAAGAAGAACTAAGTGTTCAGGTAGTGGTTGAAGGGGCCCAAGATCTTGATTCTACTCCGGTGATTCAAAATACTCGCGATGTGGTAATCCAGGAGGGAGGTACTTCTTCGCAAATTAGCATCATAGGAGGAGTTACCTCTGCAAAAAAAATATTTAGCTATTCAGTCTTCCCCAAGAAAAGTGGGACTATCACCATCGGACCTGCAAAGCTAGAGATCCATGGCAAAAGTTTTGTTAGTAATGCACTAACACTGCAGGTGAGTGCGTCAGCGTCAGCAGGGGCAGCAGGAGCAGCAGGAGGTAGCGCGGCGGCGCAGCAGCAGTCCGATGATGGAGGAGAAGAAGGAGGAGGCACCGCAGCAGCTGTTACACCACAAAGTCAATATTACGTTGATGCCAGCGTGGACAACCCTCGTCCCTATGTTGGCGAGCAAATCATTTATACTTTTCGTTTTTATCGGAGGGTGCAGACTGCCAATGGGCAGTTGAGTTTTCCAGAATTCAAAGGACTATGGAAGGAAAGTTTGGCCACATCCAATAACTCTCGTGATCAGCAGCGCGATTATGAGACAACTATAAATGGGCAACGTTGGTTAGTAACAGAAATAAAGTTTGCACTATTTCCGATGAGTGAGGGGAGTTTAGTTATTGATCCCACTGCCTTGCTTGCCGATGTGTACGTGCAAGAGCGTCGTCAGTTAGGGAGAGGAGGGGGGCCGGGTGGATCTCTATTCGGTCGGTTCTTTGATGATGAAGATCTAGGTGGATTTTTTGGCAGGATGGGCGGGGGACTTGCTCGTCTGAAGCGTGTGCGTTTACAGACGAAAGCAATCAATCTGCAGGTGCGCGCTCTTCCCGATAACGGTAAACCTGCAGGATCGGGAATCAAGTTTAGCGGAATTGTAGGGAATGCCAAAATTTCTTCCGAAATGAGTAAGACTGAGCTGCGAGTGGGAGAGTCCACTACTCTGACTATCAGAGTTACTACTAATGGGCGCTTGAGTGAGTTGGCAACGACGGAATTAAATAATTTAGCACAGGGGCAGGGAAGCAACTTCAAAATCTATGATGATAAACCGACAGTGGAAAGCAGGCCAACGGCAAAGGGGCTGGTTGTAACAAAAATAATCAAGAAGGCAATTGTTCCTCTGCGAGAGGGAAGTTTGGAAATAC
Organism: Oligoflexia bacterium; assembly: GCA_015231325.1. Classification (GTDB taxonomy): domain Bacteria; phylum Bdellovibrionota; class Bacteriovoracia; order Bacteriovoracales; family Bacteriovoracaceae; genus JADGAN01. The sequence goes on from JADGBS010000148.1 coordinate 2,832, forward strand.
CTCCGATCAAATTTTATTATTTCGATCCTAAAAGCGAAACATATCAAGTTCTCGAAACCAAGAAATTTACATTGCAAGTGGCCGCTGGAAATGAACAAAGTAAGTATGTCTCAGGGGCAGGGCAGCATGCGGAAGCTGGAGGTACAGCGTCTACGGGTGCAGCAAGCGCGGCAGGTAGTTCTATGGGCACAGCGGCGGGGACGGCGGGCAGCGGTGGTGGTATTGGAGAGCAGAGTAGTTTGAAACGCGAAGTAAAGCTATTGGCGCAAGATTTGATGCCAATTATTCATAATCAAGAGATATTGAAAAATGATAAATTGCGGCCTTTGGAGCTGGCGTTTTTGCTAATAGTGATATTGTTATCGCCACTAGGATACTTCGGGCCTTTGTGGCTGAGACGACGTCAAGAGCTTTATAGTGGGGACGAAAAATATCGTCGAAAAGAAAGGGCATTCAAGGAATTTAAGAGCAATTTTCAAAAACTGAGCATCACCAATAATACCGCGATCTCTCCGTTGGCCGCTACTTGTGCTAAGTTATTACGGGAATACTTATCAGATAAACTGGGATTTGGTGGTCCGGGATTTACTCCCAATGAAGTGGTAGAACTTTTGTCTAATCGCTCGTCGTCGATTTCGGCGCAATTGATTAGCGAGGTACGGGTTTTTTTGGACTATTGCGATACTGTTCAATATGGTGGTGGAGGAATAAACTTTACGCTACAGCAGAAGAAGCAACTAAAAGAAAGATTATCGAATATCGTAAGGCAATTTGAAAAAGATTAAAGATTAAAGATTAAAGATTAAAGATTAAGGATTAAGGATTGAAGGAAGAAGATAGATGGGTACCAAATTTCATTCGTTCATAGTTGTGACTATAAAGGTAATCCTGGTGATTGCATTTTTTTTCAAAGGGCATGCCTTTGCTGAAGATAACTTAGTACAGTGGTTTGCTTCGGGCAACAGCGCGTACGAACAAGGCAATTATCAAAAGGCAGCTGATTATTACCAAAAAATTGTCGAGGCGGGGGGTATCAGTGGCGGGATTTATTATAATTTAGGTAACAGTTATTTTCGTTTGGGAAAATTAGGACACGCAATTTTTTATTATAAAAAGGCATTGATGTATATACCTGCTAATGCTGATTTGCGATTTAATTTGGATTATGTTAGTGCCCGTGCAGTAGATAAAATAACGGAGAATGTTGTCAACACTAAGTCATTGTTGCTAAAAGTCAACAGTTGGGTTCCTGTTAGCTTGCAGCAAGGTCTGTACTTTTTTGCTGCTCTTTCTATTTTGTTTTGGGGGATGCTCTCTATAGCTTTGTGGCGTTGGTCTTGGTTGAGGAACATCGCATATGTTTGTGCATTCTTGTGGGTATTGGTGGGCGGAGTTTGTGCGTTAAAAACCTACGCTAACAGTGTTGACTGGGGGGTAGTCACTGCCAAAAGTGCTAATGTTTATTCAGCAACTGGCAAAGATAATGTAATCTTGTTTACCTTGCATGAAGGGAGTGAGTTTGAGATCATGGAAAAACTAAGAATTAACGAAATTAATTGGTTTCAAATTGAATTAAAAGACGGTAAAAGGGGATGGATAAAACAGCTAGAGGTCATTACGAATACTGGTAGCGGATACTGATATACTGGTCTAACTGATCTAACAGATATATTTTTTTCAGATGGATGACGACGGCAAACCGATCCTTTCGTTAGGATATAACCGCTTACGGTTGCCGTTTAATACTTTTAATTCATCAACGTTTACCCCGAGTTTCATAGCAATTTTGAAGTAACTATCACCTGGTCTTACTACGTAAGTACGTTCTTTTTTGGAGGAATGAGATTTATTCTTGGCCAGTAAACGATGACTTTCATGCTTATAATCATAATCACGCTCACGTTCACGCCTATGATTTTGTGCTAGGTGCTTTTTTCGACGCGGACGATCTTCTTCCTTTTTGTAAATTGCCAGTGATTTTATACGTTGCATTTCCACCTTGCTTATTTGCCCTTGTGCAACCTGAAACGTTAGTGCATCAACTTTTTTTATTGGAAGATAAAGATCAAAAGGATTTTTTTCGGTGGCCGATACATATGGGCCCTTAATGTCCGGATTTAGTTCTCTGAATAAAACTTCGTTGATTGCAAGAGACTCCAATAGGTCATTAACAGCGACAGGGAAGTTTAGTGTATACGTGGAGACTGCATCAAGAGCGAACATATTATCACTATTGTTACCGTTATTATTGTTACTACTGTTATTTTTGCTGTTGTCATCGTCACTAACCCCTGGGGTTTTTTCTAGCCCATAGATTTTCAGATTTTGTTCAACCGTCTTAACGGCCAGCAGTTTTGGTAGATAATTGCGTGTTTCTTTAGGTAATAGTCGTTTGTCATTTAGAGAATCGTAAGTCCTGCTCTTACCTCGTTGAATGGCCCGTAGAATTTTGTACTCTCCAGCATTGTAGGCGGCCAATGCCAGTTCCCAATCATTGAAAATATTGAAAAGATCCTTTAGGTACATGGCAGCTGCTTGCGTTGATTTAAAAATATTTTTACGTTCATCAAAATATTGATTCACTTTCAGCCCATAACGAATTGCAGTTCCTCTCATAAATTGCCAAGGGCCAACCGCCTTCGCCTTGCTTTTAATATTTAGGTTATAACCACTTTCAATGATTCCTAAGTAATAAAGGTCGCTAGGGAGGTCGTTTTTTTTGAATATTGATTCGACGAGAGAACGATACTTGTTTCCATTTTTAAGATGTTGAGCGAAGCGGGCACGATCACGTTTGGTATAAAATTGAATCCATTTTTCGGTGGCCTCCTTCTTTTCATTCTCGTTTATTGAAGAAAGAAGAGATGCAACTTTATTACCGTTTTCCGAAACAGAATTTGTGGTGGTTATTGCTTTGGAAGAAATATTGGGAGAGATGGAGATTTGAGAGTTTTGGGGTAATTTTCCACTGGTATCCGCTGCGGAAGTGTTAAGTTGTGCAGTCTTTGTGTCAGCAAGACGCAGGGTGGAGCATCCGCCAGCAAAAACAGTAAACATCAGAACTGATGACATGAGCAAATTTAGTGATGAAGACGGCAATAATGGCAATGGTGTGCTACTAAATACTCTACCAGATGTAAATACTCGACTAAATATCCGACTAAAATTCTGTATGAATATTTGACTAATAAAACAAATAGATTGGGCCATTAAAATCATTTAGTTTGCCTCCGTCCCCATATCTAGGGAGTTATAAGAGAATAATGACGCTTTCTCGATGGCCATGTCGTACAAAATCAACAATTTCTTTAATTGAGATTGTAATTGATATTGTTATATTAATATTTTTACAAAAAAAAACCGTAAAGAAAATAAATAAAATTCCCTCACCGTATTAATCTTTGTCAATTCGTACTCAGTTCAGATAGATAATGCAAGATTTGCCTAGAATAGTTGCCAATCCTATAAATACCCGAAGTATATCTTATACTATAAATAGTTAGGAAAGAGAAACGAAACTTTTTTGGAAGGATTTATGAAGGATCTAAACGGAACTTGGGATTTTGAAATGGTGGAAAAGAGTTGCTAATTAATCTTAAATTAAAATCTGAGTTTACCGATTCGGCATCTGATAGTTAGGTATTCGATGGTTTTGTATCTGGCAATGTAAAGCGGTAGTTCCAATTACACTTCATCGGTTAGTTGTTTATTGTTTACTGTTGATTGTTGGTTAATTGGTCGTTCGTTGTTGATTGTTGATTGTTTTTATACTTATGTTTTATGCTTACGCTTCGATGAAGCGTGGGGATTAATTTAAGATGTATAGAAATTTACGAGCGAATTTACCTACAAAGAAGAAAAAGAGAAATACTTGCTTCCTTAAGGTGGTAGGTGTCTTCTTGAGCCTTGTGTTTGCATCATTTATCATTGCTAATTTTGCCTACTTTGAGTTTTTTGTTGGTACCGTTGATTCAGTTGATTTCACTGTTGCTTCATCTAATTCACCTGATAATTCACCTGATAATTCACCTGATTTTCAGAGTTCTGCTCGTAATGCATCTGGCGTTTCGAATAATAATTTTGAAAATAACAGTCCTGTTTCAGAGGATGAAGGGCGATCGTTAACTGAAACAAACGTGAGTAGAAAGACAGCGAGCATCACAGATAACAGGGTGAGCGATGAAAAAGTGTACGAAGGTAGTAGAAAGGATTTAACTGCTGTAGGAATATTTGACCATAATTTAGCAAGAATAAATGTATTGGGTGAGGAAATTTATAGCGTATATTTGACGGATTATCAAAAAAGACAGAGAGATAAATTTGTATTGGCAGAAAAAATAGAGCAAGATATTTTGAACGCTAAAAAAGATCGAGTGCATAAAATCAAGGATCGTGTTCGCCAACGAGGTTATTCCGCAGATTAATACCGGAGAAATTTATTCCAAATCGCGATCGAATCGCGATCGAATTGCGATCGAATTGCAATCGAATTGCAATCGAATGGCGATATTAATTTTAAAATCAATGAAATTTAAAGTATTTATTCAAATTTTGTGGAATATTGTGCAGAGTTGCGCTAACTTTTCAGTGAATATATTTCGGGCATTTTTGTCTTTAAGGAAATCCAACGATGAATGTAATAGAATTATTAGAACTAAAAAATAAAGAAAAATTCACTTTTAGCATAGAGTTGATCCCTCCAAAAAGAGGTATGAATCTTGATAATTTATTAATATTAGTAGAACAGTTACTCCCCCATCGGCCACTGTGGATAGATGTTACCAGCCATTCTGCGGATATTGACTACCTAGAAACCGCTGAAGGTGTGTATCAAAAAAGAGTTTTTCGGAAAAGTCCAGGTACTTTTGGTATTTGTGCGGCCTTAAAATTTAAGTTTGGGGTGGAGACAGTCCCTCACTTGTTATGTTGTGGTTTTACTCGTGAAGAGACAGAAGATGCCCTGATAGACTTGCATTTTCTAGGAATTTTTAATGTCTTGGCATTGAGGGGAGATACCAAATATGAACGGGAGATTCCAAAAGAAAAGACTACTAATCAGTATGCGTCTGATTTGGTGTCGCAAATTATGTCTATGAATCAGGGTCGTTATCTACATTCTGCAGGAGCTGCTGCCAATTTTTCTGTCGGAGTTGCTTGTTACCCAGAAAAACACATAGAGGCCCCCAATCTTGCTTATGATTTGAAATATCTAAAGCTTAAACAAGACCTAGGAGCTTGCTATGCATCCACTCAAATGTTTTATGATAATCAACACTATTATCATTTTTGTGAGCGAGCAAAAAAGGAAGGCGTGACGATGCCGATTATTCCTGGGATAAAAATTATTACCAACTTTAATCAACTAGTATCACTTCCTAAATCCTTTAATCTTACTATTCCCGAGCGTTTAACTTTTGAATTTGAGAAAGGGAGTAAAGTGGATAAGGGGAATAGAATTAGTGCGATGGATGTAGGAGTTGATTGGGCATATGCACAATGTATGGATTTATTTGAGCATGGGAATAGGCACGTTCATTTTTATGTCATGCAAAGTGCCACTTCATTATTACGTCTATTAGAAAAATTAAAACCGATTATGGAGTGAATGTCATTGATTTATTTACAAAAAATTTTAATGGTAAGTATTAGCAAGAGAAGTGAGTTTATTATCATAAACAAGGTAATAGCTTTGAGATAAATTGTAACGCTGTTTATGTAAGTAGGTATTTCTGATTTAATATCTCCAAAAAGGCCGGTTAGTGAATCGTTTAAATTTGAAATATGTTGCGTGTTTTTTTCTTGTTTATATTCACCGATGCGTTTGACTAAATTGTCTAATTTTTGCGTCAAAGTTGTGACTTCTGCACTTAGCTTTTGCTCTTGCTCTTGCACCTTCAATATATTCAACGTCCCTTCTTTATACATATCGATCTTTTCCATACGTTGGCGAAGGGAGCTTAGATTTTTACTTTTGATTCCAAGCTCTTTTTCTAACAATCGCTTGTCGTTGAGTAGATCTTCGATTTTTCTACGATGAGGATGTCCCGCTGCGTTTCGATCTCCTCCTCGATCTCCGCTTCGGTCTCCGCTTCGGTCATAACGATCTCGATCTCGATCCCGATCTCGATCCCGATCTCGATCCCGATAATCCCTCTGGGAGTTGGTACTTCCAACCTGGTTTCCTATACCGTTAGCGTTGCTACTGTTGCTGCTAATGCAGCAGCTGCCACTGCTGTGGCCGTTGTTATGGTTATTATCACGTACATGAGCAGGAATTAACGAGTGAAAAAAACCAATCCTTGTCACAAATTTAATCAGTGCTAACAAATTATGAAGATTTAGGGTAGAAACCACTGTATTTACTAAAGTAAAATTGGC
>JADGBS010000149.1 GCA_015231325.1 Oligoflexia bacterium
CTGACTTCTTTCGGTGGACCAATTGCACATCTGGGATATTTTCATAATGAACTTGTTTCTAGACGAAAATGGATTGATGAGCGTGCGTATGCAGATTTAGTGGCATTATGTCAGTTCATTCCTGGGCCAGCAAGTAGTCAGGTTGGAATTGCCTTAGGATTATCTAGGGCCAGTTATCTGGGTGCTTTGGCCGCATGGCTAGGTTTTACTTTGCCTTCCTTTATCATTTTAACATCTTTTGCATTTGGTATATCAGAGTTACATGGTCCTATCCATTTAGGTTACTTGCATGGACTGAAAGTAGTTGCGGTTGCTGTTGTTGCACATGCCATATGGGGAATGAGTGTACAGCTTTGTTCTGGTAAGATTCGTGCCACCATCGCGCTTAGTGCGGCCATACTGGCCTCTCTTATCTCTTCAGCAATTACCCAAGTGCTAATTATCTTTCTTGGTGCTATTGTTGGTCTTGTTTTTTTAAGAAATGAAGAACAGCTACCCCAAGTTTCATTTATTGTAAATTTTTCTAAAAAAATTGGCATATTATTCCTAGGATTATTTTTTATAATTCTTGCTGTATTACCTTTTATAGCAAATCATTTTGATAATCCGATTATAAAACAATTTGATAGTTTTTATCGAGCCGGCTCACTGGTATTTGGTGGTGGTCATGTTGTTCTGCCTTTATTAAAAAATGAAATCGTTAACAGCGAAATGGTAAGTAATGAGGCATTTATGGCGGGATATGGGGCCGCTCAGGCCATTCCTGGTCCTCTGTTTACCTTCAGTGCCTACCTTGGGGCAGTATCAACCGCATTTCCTTCTAAATTATTGGGAGCAACCTTTTGTTTGCTGGCCATATTTTTACCATCCTTTCTTCTAATTGTTGGAGTTCTTCCTTTTTGGGAAAATTTGAGAAAGTATGCAAATATGAAATTTGCAATCAGTGGGATTAATGCATCTGTTGTGGGATTATTAATCTCTGCCTTCTATAATCCTGTCTGGTCTAGTGCCATTTATAACGTAAAAGATTTTAGCTTAGCAATCGGGGCATTTCTTATATTAGTCTTTTGGAAATTTCCTCCTTGGTTTGTAGTCATATTTTGTGCCATCATTGGAGGATTGTTTTTATGATACCTATATTTTCATGGGAATTTCAAATCATTGAGGCCGCTAAACATTGGCCCAGAACTGGCTTGTTCCATTTTTTGATGTACAATCTATCTGATTACTCAACAGTTGTGTACTTAATTCTTGTACTTTTAGTTATCTCCATTTTAAAAAAAGGGTATAGACCCGTTTTGCCATTGTTTCTCCTTTGCTTGCTAACAACATTACTCTCAGAAGTCATTTCTAGAAAAATATTTAAAATCATTTTTATGCGTCCTCGTCCAAATTTTGTTTCTCTTGGATGTCATGAGAGTTATTGCTGGGGATTTATAAGTTCTCATACCACCGTCTCATTTAGTGTGGCCATATTACTCACCTTATATAATCGAAAAAATTTATATTGGGCTTTCCCTATAGCAATAATGATTTCATTTTCACGTATCTATCTTGCAGAACACTTTCCTCTAGATGTTATTGTAGGTGCCATTGTTGGCATTATTTTGGGATGTTTAGTTTGGAGCATTTATCTAAGAATTCACAAAATCTACCATTAAACCCACATTCAGCAGCGGTAGGACCACTTTTTAAAATATCTTGAGCTAAATATCTGATCATCATACCATGATATAAGGGTCATAAAACAAAATTTTGATGAGGATATTTCATGGAAGATGGCATTCAGAAGGTTCAAGCGCAGATACTCGACCATATTGGAATTGCATCCGATATTATTGAAGAACTAAAATTGGTAAAAATTGTTGATTCTATTATTCCTAAAAAGGCCAGTCACTATCGTATTACCCATGGACAAGCAGTTAAGGCAATTATTCTCTCGGGATTAGGATTTCAAGATAGGCGTCTTTATTCAGTAGATCGCTTTTTTAAGCACAGACCTGCTGATATAATTTTTGACAGGGGTATCACTTGGGACTGTTTTTCAGATGATGCCTTAGGGGAAACATTAGACAGAATTCATAAATATGGAGTTGATAAATTTTTTTCTGAAGTTTCCTCTAGAATAATTCTTAATAATAAATTTCTTTACAGCAATCTATCAAATATTGATACAAGTTCACTCTCGCTGTCAGGAAAATTTAAAAATAATAAATCTGATACAAAACCTCTTCTCGGGCATTCCAAAAAGAACAGACCTGATTTGCGGCAATTGATTCTTTCTATGGCCATTACCGGACCAGCACAAATTCCTTTTTGGATGAATGTTGATAACGGAAATATCTCTGATAAAGAGTTGTTGCCAAATATGCTGTAAAGAATCGAAAGATTTAAAATATCAATTTTTGGCGGTAATCAGAAATCAATTAATATTGCAGATTCTTCACTTTTTTCAAAAGACTTCCTTCGCAAGTTTTGTCTTTCCGCCAAGTGGGTTAGCAGATTGGCCGAGAGCTATAAAATTGCTAAAGATCTTTTGGCAGAAAGTTTATCCGTTAATGAGTGGAGTAAGTACGGTCAATATCGATATTTTATTCGTATTACTAGCTATAATAACTGTCTCCTTAAGGCCATTGTGGTTCATCATAGGAAATCTTCCTGTCGAGAAATAACGACAATGAATAAAAACTGTATTAAAGCGAGCAAAAATATTAAAAAAATATTAAGCGGATTCAAAAAAAGATTTTTAAAAACAGAATGGCCATTGGGAAAGAAGTAGATAAGCTAATTGAATCCTACCCATACTTCGATTTCAAATGGGAAGCAGAAAACAACAAAGTAAATTATTTCTTCTATAATATGAAAAAGAAAAGATGTGTCGGTACGAAGTTTTGTGGTTTTAAGGCCATAATAAAATATTCTCTTAATAAAAACAAAGTAATCTCCCTGGCCAACAAAAAGGGGAAGTTCATACTTATCACCAATATAGGGATAGATACCTCAGTAAATGATAAAAAAATAATTGCCGCCTATAAAAAACAAAACAATGTAGAGAGAGGTTTCCGCTTTATTAAAGACAAAAGTTGTGGACTTGATCAAATTTATTTAAAAAAACCTGAGAGGATAGCAGCTTTAATTTGCACTATGGTTCTCACTCTGCTAGTAAACAATTTTGGCGAATATAGCATTCGTCAGAAAATAAAAACTAAAGCTGCATTTTTACAAAACCAGTTAGGATGTCCAACAAAAAATCCAACACTGAAGTGGTTGTTTCAGAAATTTCAAGATGTGATCAAGGTAAAAATATTTTTCAAAAATAAAATACAATGTTTTTACTGTAATATTAACAGGGAACATGTTAATCTACTCAAATGTCTTGGTAAGCATGCGAATGTTTTTTATGGATTTGCCTAAAAAATAAAATTCAATACCTAAAATTAAAAATTTTGATATAAAATTAAAATTGAATAGGGTTCAATATCGAGATATTACTTCTGATAAGTGTGCTTATCGGACCTAATTGTGATCGAGGGGGGGATTACGCGGTGAAAGGGATATAAGTTGATATTTCCATATTGGGCTTTTATTTTACTTATCAACAAATCTATTATGAAGAGGAAGGAAACAGTCGCGGTATTCCTATAGTGTTGATTAATGGGGGACCAGGCGGAACTCATCATGTTTTCCATCCATATTTTTCAAAAATAAAAGAGTATGCTCATGTCATTTATTATGATCAGCGAGGAACTGGCAAATCGGCCATAGATCCCACTGGGAGGACATATACAATTAAGCAGGCCATTGAAGATTTAGAGAGTTTGCGGAAAAAATTAAACATTGATCGATGGGTCGTCCTCGGTTGGTCTTATGGTGGTTTTCTAGGTCAGTGTTATGCGTTGACTTATCCAGAAAAAATAATGGGTTTATTATTAGTGGCATCAGCTGACGGCCTTAAAAATGTCTCCATAAAAGGGGGGCGGGGTAAATTTTTTATTTCAGATATGGAAAAAGCAGAAATTCATAGGATTTATGATTTAAATGAAAAGGGTGAACTTAATGAGTTGCAATTTCTTTACAACAAAGACCTTGCTGGTGATTGGAAAAGACAGCATTACTATCGACCAACTGATGATGAATTTGTAAGAACTGCCCGATACGAGTGGAGTCCCGCGCCTGGATTTCGTGACCTGATCAGCATGGATCAAGATGAGATAAGTTTAAATGGCAAATTTGATAATTTTGAGATTCCAACATTGATTATCGAGGGTAAGTGGGATCTTACTTAGGATACTGATAAGGCAGAGATTATGCATAAAAACCATCCTCATTCGCGTTTAGAAGTATTTGAAAAATCGGGACACAAAATTTTTGCGGATGAATCGGAGAAATTCTTCACTCTGCTAAAAAACTTTTTAGAGGAATCCAAACAGGCAAAAATATTTTACCGAGCAGGGAATAGATTAACATTGCCAGCTCCACAATCGGAGTATGTACTCAAATTGACTATGCTAAGATCATTACCGGACAAGGATAAAGATAAACAAACACTTCTGTTATATGAGGAAGCAGTACATAACGCTGCTGTAGACCACAGTTTTTGGAATGAATTATCCTTCTATTTTGAATATAAAAATTTTTTAATGAAGCACTAGATTCCTTCAATCGCTATACAAAGCAGGTCGGTATTGCTAACCCGGAAGAATTGCAACGATATAGTCACTGTATATCTGCCTGGAGGGGGGGACTGCTTGAAAAATTAGGAAAAAAAGAAGAGGCAAAAAAAGAATTCAGAATATGTAAAAAATTATACAAAGGAAAAAATAACAGTTGCGCTGAAGTAGATGAGGAGTGGTTAAAGAAACGAGAATAATGGATATTGAAAGTTTGTTTTATGAAATATTGAACCTAAGGCCGAGCGCAATCCCGCTTCTTTTAGGGGCGGATAAGGCGAGAATGGAAGTATCCGTTCGTTGATGAAAAACGTTCTTGAAATGAGGTCCACTTAACCAGGCAGGGGCCACCAGTAACCTGCTACTCCAATGTCACTGTATAATCAGTGCAATCTGGTACGTGGGAAAACTTAACCATCTCGCTATTTTTTAGCAGACGGCAGTCCTCGCGGCCATCAGAATTATAAATTACCGGACGATAAGGAATTCCATGGGTGACGCAAAAACTCCGACCATCACTAGTACCTTGTCCACTCCAGGCAAAATGATCAGGAAGAACAGCTTTACAGAAAAAATATCTTACTGGTTTATCGAATTTTTTAATTTCGCTATTGTTTACTCGATACCACTCATAGGTGCTATAAATTTCCCTTACCTCGTCCCAAACCGCAAATGCGCACCACATGTCATAATTTGAATAATTCTCAATAGTCAAACTACGGGTAGCAGCAATTGAACTTTGAGAAAAATTCACAGCTAAAAACATCGAAAGAATTGGCAAAAGAAGAAGATTTCCAACATTTTTTTTCATATTACTCACTCCTGATCTAAAAAGTTAATAAAAAAAATGGATAAAAAACAATATTCTATTTTGTTGTGTAGACAAAAAATAGAATATTGGTTTTTATCTAAGAAAAATTTTTTTGTCCACGAAATAGTTACAAAAAAAATGATTAGGTAGATCTTAACCGAAAATACTCACCAAACATTTCTCGTTTTTCCAAGGTATCTTATGTAATTCGCGCAACGATTAAGAATTATTGCAGGATGTTTTTCTTCTTGGCATATCAGACATATCGAAATAACATGTTTGCAATAGCAGCAAAACAATTGGGCAAATTGGATGAACCTTCACCAATTCAATAGGTGCCAAAAGCGAACTATCAATTAAATGATAACGGGAAAATTGCGGTAATCAATCAGTGCAAGACGGTCGATGATAGTGAAAGTAATAGGCCGAACAATGGTGAAAATTCAAACCGGGGACGCGGACGAGCAGAGACGTTGGATAATAATTCAGTACAGATGGCCTATGGAACCGCTTACGTTCCTGATCCTGGAATGACATCCAAATTAAAGGTTAGTTTTGTTCCTTTTTTACAACGATGGTTTTTTTTGCTGGAGATTATTGGGTTCTATTTGTAGACGAGAGTTACACTTCAGCTTTGGTAGGGACATCTGATCGTAAATATCTTTGGCCCCTCTCTCGCACTCCAACTATGTTGGATAGTGTTTTAATATAGAGATATTACTCCTGATAAGTAGAATTATCGTGCCTAATTCTGCCAGGGACAGGCGGTAACACAGTGGGGGAGATATAAGTCGGTTTATTAAATCTTTTCTTGCCAAAATAAACCCTGCTCAGTAGATTCCTTAGACTCAGGTGAACTTAAAAAGACTACATAACATTTAAAGTGACTATTGAAGGAACCATTATGAGAAACTTATCAACATTACTGATGACCACAGTCATTCTGTTTAACTACCATGCTTTAGCGGCATCCACTGATCCTCTCTTAAAGTGTAAGTGTTCCTTGAAAGAAATTACTGTTGGCGTTGATCTCCTACAACGCAAGGCCATCATCATTGATAACCGAGTTTATGAGATGATTAATCGTCCACCCCCACGCAATAAGTACATTAGATATTCTAACTGCAACCAATATGCCAACGGCTCTTTGGAATGTGATAAGTGTGATTTACCTTACCTTAAATTTGGAACATTGCGCTTCGATAGCAATTCTATGACCGTGCACATAGGCAAAGGTGATTCGGCCATCGATTGTACTTGTTTACTAGTTTCAGGTAACTATAAAATACAATAATTAATTATGAGGTCAAAAATGATAAAACCAATGATAAAACCAATGATAAAACCAATGATAAAAACAGTTGTTATTTCTTTGCTATTAGTTACTAAGGTCCTCGCCAATTCTCCGCTGATCACATTGGGTCGCACTAATGTTACGAACAACCCCGATTCAGGACTACCCAATCAGAGGGTTGCCATTTCACTTAATAATTTACGAAATTATCCCGTCATTTGTTCAATGGTGGCACTCACCATCGATTATCACTCCGGCGAACCGTCACCCGAAAACAAGGTAGGTCAAATTCCACTTTTCTTGCAGAACATTGCCATACTTGAATCACCATATTCCTATATTTTGACTGTTTATAAAAAAATCTACGATGTGCTAAATGCAACATTGCCCAATTATCAAATTGGTAATGTCTATCTCGACCAACAAAAAACCAAATGCCAAAAAAAATCACCCGATTATGATAGCAATATCACAACTATCGCCGGAGCTGGGCACGTCTATTCCATTAGCATTAGTCCTGATGGTAGAACCATTGCCAGTGGCGCGGCAGAAAAATTTATAAAAATTTGGGACATAGTCAAAGGTGTGGAGATCAAAACCCTGACTGGTCATTCGGGTCTGGTCCTTGCAGTAAATTTCAGTCCTGATGGCAAGAAAATTGTTAGCGGTTCTTCAGACAACACTATTAGAATTTGGGAAGTAGAGAGTGGCAAGGAGATAAGGACTATTAGCGGTCACTCCAGTTGGGTTAATTCGGTAAAATTTTCCCCCGATGGGCGTAAAGTGGTGAGCGGATCTTCGGATAAGACGGTTAAAATCTGGGAGGTAGATAGTGGCGAAGAAGTCAGCAGCTTTGCTGGTCACGAATATGGAGTTTCTTCCGTGAGCTTTAGTCCAGATGGTCGCAAAATAGTGAGCGGATCTTACGATAATACTGTCAGAATTTGGGATGTAGATAATGGCCGTGAAATCAAAAAATTACAAGACCATTATTGGTTTATCACTTCTGTGAACTTTAGTGCTGATGGTAAGAGCATAGTCAGTGGTTCATGGGATAAGACCATAAAAATTTGGAACGCTGAAAGTGGTGAACTCATTAAAACGTTGGCCGACCATACTTGGTTTGTGGATTCTGTTGCTTTCAGTGCAGATGGCAGCAAGATTTTAAGTAGCTCTTCCGATGGAACCATTAAATTATGGGATGTATCCAATGGTGACGTTATCAAAACTCTGACCGCACATGCAGATTATGTTCACTCAGTTGGATTTAGTACCGATGGCAATAAAATTATCAGTGGTTCTTTTGACGACACTATCAAAGTGTGGGATACCGAAAGCAGCAATGGTACTAAAACCTCAACACTGGCACTAGATGATTACCAGATAACTTCATGTAGTTATAGTCCTGACGGCAACAAAATTGCCAGCGCCGCCAATGGCAACATCAACATTTGGGATGTAGCAACGGGCAGTAAAATCAAAACATTAAATACTCATGCATGGAAGTTTACCTCAGTAGTGTTTAGTCCTGCTGGTGATAAAATCGCCAGCATAGATAGAACAGATATCAGGATTTGGGATCTAGCAAGTGGGAACGAAATCATGGTCTTACCTGGTGGCCCTAGAGAATTTATTTTAATTGTCTTTAGTCCTGACGGCAGCAAAATTTCCGCTACACACTGGAACGACACCATCAATGTCTGGGATGTGGCCACTGGTAAAGAAATTTGGACGTTTCAAAGCAACAAGGGCCGGCCCTTTTCTCTGGCATTTAGTCCAGATGGCAGCAAAATCCTCAGCAGGTTATCTGAGGAAAACTTTCCCAGAACTTGGGAATTGGCAAGTGGAAAAGAAATCATAGTTGGCAGGCCAAATAATGACAATTCAATCATTGAGACAAGTTTCAGTCCCGATAGTAGCAAATTTGCCGGTGCATTAGATGATCACACCATCAAACTCTGGGATCTGATGAGCGGGGATGAACTGCTGACGCTAGCTGGTTGTCTAAGTAATGTCACCCTTGTCGCCTTCAGTCCTGATAGTAGTAAACTGGCAAGTGCCTGCGCAGATCAAACAATCAAAGTCTGGGATTTGAGCAACGGTAAATTAATTAGAACCTCGGCAATCCATTTGGACAATATTAAATCAATAAGCTTTAGTCCCGACAGTAGCAAAATTGCTAGCACTACCGGAAATGGCATCAAGATTTGGGATTACTTGGGGTTCTAGAAGTATGCCGCAAAAATGCACACAGTTAGGGATAAGTTCGATTCGCTCCCTTGTTTAAACTCGATTTAAGTGGGGACAAATTATGATACTTGCTCTTAAACTCTTAAATGTGGAAGTACAAATTATATCATATTTTAGACTCCAAAAAGTGAATCTAAATAATGTGGAAATTTATGTCCAGAATAAACTGGTA
>JADGBS010000014.1 GCA_015231325.1 Oligoflexia bacterium
GCTAGCTAGTTATAATGAACACTTTGATGCTGAGTTAGTTAAAAGACTAATTGAGACAGAGAAATTTGAACAAAGCTGTCTGGATAAGAGTGACGAGAACAGAAGGCTATCGAAAATTGTGGATAACTTAGAAAAATATTTTTCTGTTAAAGAAATAGAGACGTTGAAAAAATATACGTTCAAGATTGAGGACGATCAAGAAGTACGGCCAATTGAAGTTGAGGGCACAGCAGTTAGTCACTCTAACGTGCTAAGAATTACGGTCAAATCGCCACTTAAACACAAAAATTTTAAAATTGATCACTATTTTTTAGATTCATTGGAATATTCCAATTTGGTCAATATATGGGAAGGAATTGGTAAATATTTCAGCAAGAAATTTTTTGTGGAAAAAGAAAAAAAAGAAGACAGTATGGTTTATGAGTCACTGGGCGCTTTTTCGGAGATGGTGCTTGGTGAAGCAAAAAAAGGATCTTACATCCAACGCTATAAGGGCCTCGGAGAGATGAATCCTGAACAGCTTTGGGAAACTACGATGAATCCTGCCCATAGAACTCTTTTGCAAGTAAGGATTGAAGATGCCAGAAGTGCTGACGATCTCTTCTCTTTACTGATGGGTGATCAGGTTTTACCGAGAAGAGAATTTGTAGAGAACAATGCACTGAATGTGAGAAATTTAGATATTTAAACACTTACTTTTTCATCGACGTCTTTAGGGATAGAATATGAGCAATGGAAATGACAATAATAACGACAATGAAACTAATGATCTAAGTCAGAACGACAAAAATCGTGATTTGGCAAATGATCAGACGGATGATCAAGCAGTTCCTTCAATTTTGATTCAGGAAGAGATGAAGAATTGTTATCTTGATTATGCTATTTCGGTCATTATTGGGAGGGCCCTTCCGGATGTTAGGGATGGATTAAAACCGGTGCACAAGAGAATTCTCTACGCCATGCATCAACTCAATAATTATCACAATCGACCATTCATGAAGTCCGCCAAAATAGTCGGTAAGGTTATTGCTGAATTTCATCCTCATGGAGATTCTTCCGTTTATGGAACTATGGTAAGGTTGGCCCAAGATTTTTCCATGCGCTACATATTGATAGAGGGTCAAGGTAACTTTGGTTCCATTGATGGTGATAACGCTGCCGCAATGAGGTATACCGAGGTTAGAATGGCGCGGATGTGCGAAGAAATGTTGGTTGATATCGATAAGGAGACAGTCGATTGGCGACCTAACTACGATGAATCAATTGAGGAACCGATTGTCCTACCAACGAGGATCCCTAACCTATTGATAAACGGATCAACCGGAATTGCAGTAGGAATGGCCACTAACATTCCACCGCATAATCTGAGTGAGGTTATGAGTGGTCTAATGGCACTTATTGATGATCCAGAGATATCCATTGATAGTTTAACTAAAATAATACCCGGTCCAGATTTTCCAACTGCTGGAACAATTCACGGAGTGGAGGGGATACGGAGCGCATATAGAACAGGGAAAGGAATTATTCAAATTCGCGCTAAAACTGAAATTGAGAATATTGATAAATCGGGAAGTCGTGAGCGCATAGTTATAACTGAGTTGCCGTATCAAATCATCAAAGCGAGACTGATCGAAAAGATTGCTTACTTGGTTGGGCATAAAGAGATTGAGGGAATTTCTGATATTCGAGATGAGTCTAATCGTCTTGGAATTCGAGTAGTGATTGATCTCAAGCGAGGGGAAGATGCTAATGTGATTCTCAAAAGATTGATGAAGCACACTCAATTACAAATTTCATATGGAATTATTTTTCTGGCCATTAACAACAATAGACCAAGGTTGATGAATATAAAAGAGTTGTTACAATTATAGAGCATCGAAGAGAAATCATCGTTAGGAAGACAAGATTTGATTTAAAAAAAGCAAAGGAGCGAGCGCACATTTTAGAGGGGTTGAAAATTGCGGTTAATAATATTGACGCGGTGATAGCGCTTATCAAAAAGGCTTCTACGCCGGCCATTGCTAAAGAAGAACTGATCAATGCATATGCCTTGAGTGTCATTCAGGCACAAGCGATCTTGGATATGCGTCTGCAAAGATTAACAGGACTTGAACAAGAAAAAATCATCCATGAGTACAATGAATTACTTATTGAGATAAAAAGACTGGAGGATATACTGGGGTCTGAAACCTTGGTATCAAAAATAATTAGAGATGAGTTTATTGAAATAAAAGAAAAATACGGAGATGAAAGAAAAACAAAAATAATTGCCAATTTAGAAGAAATCAATATTGAAGATTTAATAAAGAAAGAAGAAGTTTTAGTCACGGTTACCCATAAAGGCTATATAAAACGCATGTCGATAAATACGTATCGTGCACAGAGGCGTGGTGGCATGGGTGTTCGTGGTGCTGAGATAGAGGATGATTTTTATACGGATATTTTTGTGGTTAATACCCACGCGGAAATTCTTTTCTTTACGAGCAAGGGATTTGTTTTTACATTGAAGGTTTACGATATACCAGAGGCAGGAAGAACTTCTAAGGGAAAAAACATTGTCAACATATTTCCAATATCAAAAGAAGATTCGATTCGTTCGATAATCGCGCTTCCGGATAGCAAGGATTGGGAAAATAAAAGTATCTTGATGGCGACTACAAAAGGGTTAGTGAAAAATACTCTGCTTTCTGCATTCAAAAATATTAAATATTCGGGAATAAAAGCAATAGTTCTAGTTGGTGATGATTCTGTGATCGGCGTGAAAATTTTGGACATGAGTAAGGATGAGGATGTTCTGTTGTTTTCTTCGAATCGTAAAATAATTAGATTTAGCTCCAAACAGTGCCCGACGAAGGGAAGAGTGACTATGGGGCCAAAAGGAATGTATGTTGGGGAGCAAGAAAATGTAGTTGGGGTTGAGATTGTGGATGCGGTAAGCGATACAGTTGAGCTTCTTTCAATATCGGAATATGGTTATGGTAAGAGAACTAACTCTTCGGAGTATCGAAGAACAGGTAGAGGAGGAAAGGGGATACTTGCTGGAAAAGAAAGCGATAAAACTGGGCATATCGTAAAGATAATGTCAGTGAATGATAAGGATCAACTGATGATCATTACGGATAGTGGGCAAGTGATAAGAATTAATGTTAGCTCAATTTCGTTGCTTAGCAGAAATACCTACGGAGTGTCATTGATAAAAACCAGAGGAAAAGAACGAGTCGTTTCCATGGAGAAATTTGTTGATCCTGATAACACAGATATAGATGGAGAAAACAAAAGTGAACTCACAATACCAGATGCAGGAGCAGGTGTAAAAGACCATGGAGAAATCGATTTAAAAGGGAACAATGAGGGGACTGTCCTCGATTCAGATTTGTCTGAGGTTATGGATTTGGTAAAAAGGGGTTACAGTGATGCTGAGGAAGATATCGATTCTGCCGCCGGCACAGAAAGTGACAACGATTCGAAAGATTCGAAGGAAAATTTTGAGGAAGAAGATTGATGGACTTTGTATTAGGTTGGTTGGACTGGGCCTCTTTGTTGTCTTGGTCGTCTTGAGTTCATGCAATTTTATGCCGGATCTTCATGAAGAAATATTTATTGCACAGAAAAGTGCAAGGGATGAGAATTACCAGCGATCAATCAAGCTCTATGAGGATTTGTTGAGAAAAAATCCGCCCATAAAGATTAAGGAAAAAATATTTTTTAGACTTAGCGAATTATACGCATTTCATGTTGGTGATAATTTGAAGGCAGTACGGTATCTCGAACAACTAAGAAAAGAAACTGAGGACCCTGCATGGTTGGTAAAGGTAGAGGAACGGCTAGGAGAGATACGTTTTGTTCAATTAAAAGATTTCAAAAAAGCTAAAGATAACTACACTAATCTTGTGAATTTCAGACCTAAATTGGAGCGCAACGATTTTTATGAATTTAGACTTGCTCAAGCATATCTAGAGAGTGGGGATCTTCAAGGGTCTTTGAAAATTTTTCGAAAAATTGTCGATGAAAAAAATCACCAATATAGTTTGGATGCGCTTTATTTTATAGGATTGGCCTATTTTCAGATTGCTAATTGGGACCAAGCATTGTTTTTTTGGCAAGATTATGTTGCTAAAGAAAAAAGTAGAGAAAAAATAGCAGAAGTGAAATTTTTTATGGGTAATATTTATGAGACTAAAGAGAAATTTGATTTAGCGTATGAGACGTACTACTCGATAATAGGAGATTACCCTAATACCGATGTACTGAAATCTAGAATAAAATCGTTGGTGGATAGGGTTCAAAAAAAGAGTTAGTAGTTAATAGCTAAGTTGAAAGTTAATTGGAAACTGGGATGAGGAATGGACTTACTCCGCAATTCAGAAAGCGATAGAAAAAAGTGGTTGTTGATACTGTCTTTAGCTTTTGCATTGCCCTCGATGTTAATTGCGGTGTTTTACTTGTGCTACTACCTTTATCAGAAGGGCGTGATTCCCGTTTATTGGATTGTAATAGCGTTGGCCTTTTTATTTTTTGATTTTACTTTTCTCGTCGTTTTTTTGTTAAAAAAGTCCAAAAATTAGGTCATGGTGGTTCAATGCAGTTTTTTAATTTGAAAAAATATTTTTTTTTGACTCTGCCATTTTTTTTGTTACTAAATGTACTGTCACGGATAGTATTTGATCAGAACATGCGGTTTTTAGAGGCAATAACGCTAGTTTTTGTTTCTGTTTTGCTTAGTCAAATAGTTCACTGTTTCCTTGTGAAAAAACGATTATGTATAATGAAGGACTATGTTGAGTATATTGAGTATGTTGAAAAAGTTGGTCTCGACAGTAATAAGAAATTGCTAAGTAAAAATAATGAATTTAAAATGAGATTAATGGAGCTCTTTAGGGTTGGACTATTGTTATTAACATTAATTATTGGTTTTTCTTTGCTGAAAGAACAAAGGCAAGTCGTAATGGTGTTGGCAATGTACGTAATGCAACTGATTGCATTAGTTTTTTCGATTGAGAAGAAGGCGTAAACAATGGCGATTTTGTCTAAAAATTCTTCATTTAAAATGTTTTTTGCCCTAGTACATCTGGTGTTTTCTGTTATTTGTATGACAGTTTTTACTGATGATTTATTTGCCAGTGAATTTTCTTTTTTTTCACTAATAGTAGAACATGTTAGGATTCCTGAACATACGCTAGCACTAGGTTTTGTTGCTATTATAATAATTGTGTTGAGCGCACTTTACAGGATCAAACTATCATCTGTCAAAAACAAAGTAATCCCTGACCAGGGGCTGACTTTACGGAATACGATCGAGGTTTTCGGAGAATTTTTATATGAAAAATGTGTATCCATTATTGGCGAAAAAGATGGTCCCAAGCACTTTCCTTTTGTTTTAGCAATATTCATGATTATATTGTTTAGCAATTTACTAGGGTTAATCCCTGGTTTTTTACCCCCCACTTCAAATTTCAATACTACGTTTGCCCTGGGGTTGTTATCTTTTTGTTACTATACTTTTTATGGCATGAAGACGCATGGTGTGATTAATTATTTCAAGCATTTTATGGGCCCATTGTGGTACATGGCAGTGTTGTTATTTCCTATTGAACTAGTTTCTGATGTTATAAGGCCACTTACGTTGGGCGTCCGTCTTTATGGTAATTTGTTTGGAGACCATTTGGTGCTTGGATTGTTTACCCAACTCGTACCTCTAGTGGTACCGGTTATATTCCTGTTTTTTGGTTTACTGGTAAGTTTTGTTCAAACTTTTGTTTTTTGTGTTTTGACAATGGTTTATATATCCCTGGCGGTTAGTTCTCATCATGAAGAGGAAGATTCTAATCATGCACACGAGAATTGATTCAGTCTAATCGGTTTTTGCAAAGGAGAAAGGGTTTTAACGATGAAAAAGATCATTTATTTGTTACTTTCTGTGATTTCTCTTTTGGTGTTGGCAGCAGTTGCTTGGGCCAGCACCAGTGCTGGTGGTGACGCGGGTGCTGTTGCTACAGCAGCGGCCGCATCGGCAGGTAGCATACTTAGTGATAAGGCCGTTCTTGGTTTGGGAGGGGTACTTGGGGTTGGAATCGCCGCGGCCGGAGGTGGTATAGGACAAGGGTTAATAGGTTCCCGGGCAATGGAAGGAATATCTAGAAATCCTAGCGCATTGGATAAAATTTTTACTCCGATGATTTTAACTATAGCGTTTGTAGAATCGCTGGTTATTTTTACCATTGTCAGCATTTTCTTAGTACGCTAATTAATTACGCTAGCTAGAATTAAATTTGGTTTAGTCTGTTCTTGTCTGATTTAGTCTGGTTTAATCTAATATAGTGTACAGTCTATTGAGTTCGCGAGCGAACGGAGTCCGTGCTATGACCTTGGATTATGCTTTAACAGTATTTATTACTATTATTACAATAGTTGACCCAATCGGGATGGTTCCTGTGTACATACCGATTGCGAATCGTTTTCCTGTATCAAAGCATACTAAAATTATTTTAATGTCGACCACTATTGCGTTGATCATATCCACGATATTCTTATTTATTGGAAAGCACTTGTTCAAATATTTGCAAATAAACTACAACGCAATCTATATTGTTGGTGGAATATTATTATTTATGACAGGATTGGACATGATCAACGCTCGGCCAAGGAGAACTAGAAGCTCTCCTGAAGAGGAAGAGGAGGCGTTGACGCTTAAGGATGTGTCGGTATTTCCTCTTGCCATTCCCATGCTGTCAGGGCCAGGAATTTTGGCCACCACAATTATGTTTAGCTCACGTTTTGATAGTGCCATGAACTATTTGATTATTTTTATATCACTAGTCATATCTTTCGCTATTACAGGATTACTGATGTACTTCTCTTCAGCACTCATCAAAATTTTGGGACAAACTGGAATAAATGTTATGGACAGAATAATGGGAATAATCCTATGCTCGCTGGCCGTACAATTCGTACTTAACGCTTTGAGTAATACATTTCTAAGTGGAGGTGGGGTACATCCTTAATGCGTGGTAACCTTTTTTTACATTATTTTTACATTATTGTGTAAAGTGCGTTTTTGTTTTTTAATGACAATAATATCTGGGTAGTTTCGTAGGAGATAAAAGGACTGTTGTCGTAGATATCTTTTATCAGGCCAAAGTCGGATATTATACAAAGTAGGTCAAATTCGGAAGGGGTGATTTTTTCTCCATTCCAAATGAAATCTTTAGTGATTGCTAGGCGTTGATCCATGGGCGGCCTTTTTTTTAAGTCCTCCTCTATTTCATAAAGATGTTTGCTCAAAAAATCGATAATAGTGCTAGAGCAAGTAGAATTTTTGCCCAATTCTTCGCCAATATTACGAGAAATATTATCAATCAACTCAGGCTCTATAGCGTAGGTTAAGTTATTGTGTTCAACTTCCGCTAAAAGGGTTTGAATAAGAGCATTGATCCCTAAGTAATTGCAAAACTTTGCATAGATCAGTTCACCATTACTGAAAAGTATGGTGCCTAGCAGTAAAGAATCATTTTTTGAAATGACATTAATCCTTCCCGTAAACTGAAAAGAGATTTGTTCATCTAGTAAATTCAAAAAATAGTTTTTCATAACAGTAACTGATTATACTTGACGGTTATAATTAATATGCACATCCAGTAATTGCCCCATTCAATCGCTTTATGGCAATTACTTATAGTATAGTTTAATTAAAGCAGGTAGGTCATGTTAAAAAACGAAATAAAAAAATATTTAAGATACAAAAATTAAAAATACAAATATTTGTAAAGTGAGTAAAAATAATTGTAGAATTGAAATATGGTTTGGAATGTGCAGGGGCCACGGAGGGCCAACTTCAAGTAGTTTACCAGAGCTTGTGTTCAAGCAAATATTTAGGGAGGAGCAACTGTGTGGTATAAAAGATCGATTTACTTGATAAATCCAAAATTCCAACTAAGACTTTGTTTTTTTATTTCATCCTTAGTTTTCATATTGAGTTTAATTTATCCATTAACGATTTATGAACTTTTTAGAAATTTGACAGTCCAAATTGGAAATAATTCTCCATCTATAGCGCAGGCGTTTGCAAATAATAAATTGAATTTGATAGCGATTTTAGCGGTATATCAATTATCTTTTATTGCAGTTGTGTTCATGGTCTGTATTTTTCAAGGACATAAAATCGCTGGACCAATGTACAAAGTAAAGAAATCATTGAGTGAAATAATAGAAGGAAAACCAATCCCATTAATTGTTTTTAGAAAAGATGATCATTTTCTGGAGATTGCTAATGTATTAAACGAAGTATTTATTAAGATAAAGAATGATCATAATAAAGATTTTGCATATATCAGTGAGATAAATTCTTATATAAGAAATTTGTTGTTTGTTATTCCAGATGATAAAAAAGTAGTTTTACAAGAGATTATAAACAAACTTGATGAAATTCAAAATCGTTTCAAGCAAATTTAATGAAATTTAAAATAATAGTATTTTTGGGGATGTTGTTAAGTTTTGCAGCTTTACTGCAGATGGATACATACATAGATTTATTTACTTTTATAGAAAGTTCACAGGCGATTGAGGAGGCAGGTGCTAGTACTACGGGACATATTGAAAAAAAAATAAAAAAGAAAAAAAAAGAAGATCTAAATGGTTCTAAAAAAAAGAAATCTAAAAAAGTAATTAAAAATACCAATAAAATTGTAAAAACAAAAAATGTAGAGAAAGATAGAACATATAAAACAGTAATTGAAAAAAAGTCTGAAATAGAGGCAGTAGGGATAGGGGTAGATGAAGATCTTCCGGATACAATTCTAATAAAAAAATTACGATTAAAGGGCAGATTTCTTTCTTATGCACGATATAGAAAAGAAGTAGAAGAATTGATTGAGGAGAATGTTTCTTCTCAACAAGATAAAGATGATGCAAACAATCTTTTGTCGATTTTTACAGCGATCGAGAGAGGCAATTTTTTTGAAAAAAAATTTGATCTCTTGGAAAAAAAGACTACAAGCGAGCTGTTTTCATTTTTAAGACCATGGATAATAAATTTAAATAAATTGATTTATTTCAAAAATGAATTTAGTCAGATACTGAGAAATAACCCCAAAATAGCAGCAGAAAAGTTGGAACATGTTTCTCTTTTATGTCCAAAAACGCCAATTTCTCCAGTTACTAGCTATGATAGGTTACTAGACAAATACTTCCAGAAGGTATGTTATAAATTATTTTTTGAATCTGCTGAAAAATTTTTACCACATATAAGTAAGAACACTGAATACGATACAGTATTTTCGGCGGTAGTTACAGGATTTATAAAAAATAACTTTAAATACATTGTAAATAATAAAATTTATAATTTTGTGTTAAATCATTTTATTGATCAAATAATTTATTTTTCACAACGAAACAACATGCAAGATAATGTTGGATATTTTTTATTGCATCAGAAAATATCTGATGCATTGAGTGCGCAATATATCGAAAATAATATTACTCCTGATCCACAGATTTTAAAAAGGATTGTCATTTCTTCGGAACTTACTAGATTTGTTCAGGGATCAGATTTTGAAAAGAGTAATGTACAACAATTTATTTCCAGGGAATTAAAGAACTTATCGTCGGGTGTTATTGGTTTACTAAAAGGTCAGTGGGGACAAGATGTAGATGAAAGCGAGGTAGAGACAAAAATAAGTCAGTTGTTGATGTTTTTTGAACTTAATAAAAGTGAACTGGTTTTTTCAGAGATATATAGTTTTTTCTCGTATATGGGAAAATTATTGCTAAACAGAGGATTTTATAAATCAAGTGAAAAAATATTTAAAATTTCTTTGGAACTAGTTAAAAGTGATAAAGAGTATTATGAAGTAATATTTTATTTAATTTGGATAAACGTTTTTCAGGGAGATTACAAATATTGTGAAAAAATAGTAAATGATTATCACTTAAATGAAAAACTGGATAAATTGCCACCTAGATTGATATTTTGGATTGCTTATTCGGTCTATAAGCTTAACTATCATTCATTGGCCCAAAAATATTTCAAAAAAGTGATCGATTTATACCCTGTATCGTATTATTCAATTATGTCTTCGAAAATGATGTCGAATGTTAATACTGAAGTGGATGAAAGGCCAACAGAAAGAGTGGGTATACCAATTAAAAAGATTGATGGAACAAATCAACAATTTTTGGTTCCATTAATAGAAGAAAATGACAAAAATGTTTTATGTGAATCACTTCTTTCCCCAAAGCAGCTAACGAATAGATTAGGAACTGCTAATGTGGTTAAGAGAATACAATTATGGCAGGATATCGGTAGTAATTTTATGACTGCAGTGGAAATTAATGACGCAAAAAAAGATATAAAAAATGGAAATGATATAGAAAATATAGAGAATAAGAGTATATAACAAGCGATCCAATTCCATTATCTACTCAAATAGTATTGTTGGCGGCAAATATTTTGTCTACTAAAGGAAATTATTTGCAATCATTTCCGTTGATAATGAATCTATTGGATTCAAAGGGAATGCCAGTGAATAATATTTTATTATTCACATTGTTTCCAAATCCATATAGTGAGTTGATAAAAAAACTGGCCATCGAGGCCGGTCTAGATCCATTAATAGTCACTTCACTGATAAAACAAGAGTCCGCCTTCAATGCGGATGCAGTTTCTTCTGCTGGTGCCAGAGGACTGATGCAATTGATGCCGTTAACAGCAAAATCAATAAAAAAGAAGGTGCGTAGGGAGCAGCTGGCCATACCTGAACATAACCTTAGAATAGGTATTACTTATTTAAAAAAACTGTTAATACGTTATAATGGAAATTTAATTTACTCGTTGATGGCGTACAACGCTGGGGAGAAGAATGCAGATAGATGGATAAAGCATATTTTCCCAAAACTCTCCGATCAGTTACAAATTGTGGAGGCCATTCCCTTTTCCGAAACGCAAGGATACGTACAGACAATAGTAAGAAATATTTTCTTTTATAAGTTGCTTTATGATATTCCATTAAAAAAACACATTAAAGACTCTAAAAGCTACAGTGAAATTTTTGGATTAAAGTTGAACGATGTTTTTGATAAGCATGCTCTATCTGGTGCTTCTTTTATGGATGGTGATCTTTCTAAAAACTTTGAGAACTGTACAAACGGTAGTAAGATAAGGGAGGTTGCAGAGAGCAATGGTTCTGCTGGCAGTCTTCCGCTTTCTTTGCCCAAAAAGGCTCTTTGATGTTTGAAAATATAGTTGATGGTTCTTGCGGTTTGTGTTTATATTCAAAATAGTGCAGACGTAGCTCAGTTGGATAGAGCATCTGACTACGAATCAGAAGGTCACAGGTTCGAATCCTGTCGTTTGCGCCATTCTTCCCTCCCTACAGTACAACTCATGATATGATCAGATGGGCAAAATTTAGAATGTTTGGCACATCGTTGCTTTCGATTGTAGAATCTATATATGAAGCTTTTTTGGATTAAAAATTTGAGATGGGGGCAAGAGTTCAAAAAGGTCGCCTCGTTGTATCTCTCTTTTTCTATACTTATATCATTAGGTATTGTCTTGGAATGGGTAGTCAAAGAGATTAATTTATGGGGGATGCTGTTACGCTTAGCAGTAATGGGCATACTGTGCCGGTTGGCATATAGGTCTATGAAAAAACTATATTATACGTTTTGGTTTTTTGCTTCCCTCTTCTTTTTGTATGCAGCGACTAAACTATTTCACTATTTGGCAGTGGACCTTAATTGGCAATTGGCCCAGGTTTATTTTTTGGTATTGGTGGTAATTTTAGTGGTAGGACATATTCTTTCTTCGCCAATCTACTATCCACGAGTACGTTGGTGGATATATGATTTTCGCTACAGAGGGGATTTGATAATAAAGGTTAGATTGCCAAATACAGAGAATTCTTCCAACTATTTGAACCGACAAACGTTTAATGGAAGACTGACTGATTTGCGAAGAGGGGCCGGCTGTGTACTTCTTTTCGAGCGATTGCAGGTTGGTGATAGAATATTCATTTATGCTGACTCGAAATATTCCGAAATTAGGTTAGTAGCAATGGTGGTGAGCGTACGTGAGTACTCCTTGGGAAGAGGATATATTCATGGAGTAAAATTTATTTTCGATGACGCTGAGGAGAGGCAATCATACATCGGATTTTCTAAATATTGGAGAGAGGAGATAAAGATCAAGATCCAGCAGGAATTTGAAGAGAAGCAAAATGAAAATAATTTTGTGGAGTTTTTGTAATGATTTGTGATCCTGATCCCATGTCTCTAGATAATTTTGATCTCCATCGTTCGTATTTGGAATATTCTATAGCACAGGCACAGATAGCTCGAAAAAGTGGGGAGATTCCCGTGGGTGCTGTTGTTGTCGATTTTATACAAAAAAAAATTTTATCGTCAGAATACAACCAGAGAACATTGCCACCGTACAATCCATGTGGGCATGCAGAAATATTAGCGTTACAGGCGGCCAGCAAGGGTGGCTGGCGTCTTAATGCCTGTGTTATTTATGTTACCTTAGAACCGTGTCCAATGTGTTTGGGGGCAATGGTGCAGAGTAGAATTGGGGGATTAGTTTTTGGCGCATATGATAAAAAAGGAGGCGCCATTTCATTAGGATATTGTCTTCATCGAGATTTTAGACTAAATCACCGTTTTCCAGTTATGGGTGGAGTCGAAGAAGAGAGGTGCGCAGGGATGCTGAGCGCTTTTTTTAAATTAAAACGAATAAAACTAAAAGGAATTTAGTTCACAGGTATAATTTTTTTATAACATCGTTCCATTGTTTAATTTTGTTTTTGTAAAAGGTTTTGGTTCGAGGATCTGAGGATGGGAAGAAGCGGCGCTCCTCTCTCCAAAATTTTTTGGTTTCGGAAAGTTTGAGTATGCCTAATCCGATCGCTGCGCCTAGCGCGGCACCATAGGCCGTGGTTTCTGTAACTTCTGGTCGGACAATTGGCAGATCAGAGATGTTTGCTTGAATTTCCATTAAAAGGTTATTGCTCGATGCGCCACCATCAACGGTGAGAGCATATAATGTTGAACCATTGTTCATAGTGTTGGCCGTTACAGTTGTCGAAGAGACAGAAATGCCTTTTGAAAGATCCGTAGTAAATGCGGTGAGAAGATCGTTGATGGATAGTGCGATTCCCTCGAGACAAGCACGGGAGAGATGACTCATCTGAGTATCCCTGGTTATTCCTACTATGGCCCCCTTAGCGTCAGATTTCCAGTATGGAGATCCAATTCCAGTAAAAAATGGAAGAAAAAGGATATGTTCCATCTCTTGCAAATCTCGTACTTGATGTGCTAACGCCTCAATATCAGAACTGTTTTTAAACAGTACCAACTGGTCTCGCATCCATTGGACTGCTGCCCCAGCGATATAAGAACTTCCCTCTAGTGCATACTGAATTTTATTTTTATGCCGATATGCGACTGTAGTTAAAAGTCCGGAATTGGAATAGACCAAGTCTTCTCCGGTATTCATTAAGAGAAATGCCCCGGTGCCGTATGTGCACTTAACATCTCCTCTATCGATTCCTCCCTGCCCAAGAAGCGCTGACTGTTGATCTCCCATTAAGCAGCTAATTGGGATTCCGTCTGGTAAAAAGCCAACTCCCGCTGTTTTACCAAAATCAGAGAAAGTATCATTAATTACAGGTAGAATTTTTGTATTTATTGCAAAAAAATCAAGCAAATCATTATCCCATTCACCTGTTTTGATATTCATCAGAAGGTATCTTGATGCGTTTGTTACGTCAGTGAAATAGGATTTTCCGGAGGTTAATTTATACAGCAAAAAAGTATCTATTGTGCCAAAAAAAAGATCTTGGTTATTCAATCCCCTTTGAACTTGCAAATTATTTTTTAATGCCCAAAGAATTTTTGTGGCAGAAAAATATGGATCGATGGTGAGTCCAGTTTTTTGTTGCACCCAAGGTCCACGTCCTTCCTTGACCAATTGCTGACAGTAGTCAGTTGTTCTGCGGTCCTGCCATACGATGGCGGGCATTAGACCGTTTCCTTTTTTATTGAATGCAGCAACGGTTTCTCGTTGGTTAGTAATGCCGATAGTTATGATTTGTTTTCCATCTACCGAATACTTTTTTAGTAATTCCAGAGTAGAACTTCTTACCGATGCCCAAATATCATCTAAGTGATGTTCTACTTCTCCTGGGCAGGGAAAGTGCTGCGCAAACTCGGTTGTGACTTTACCGACAAAAGAAAAGTCGTTACTGTTAACCAAGGCACAGGTAGTTCCGGTAGTACCTTGATCTATTGAGAGGATGTAGCTCTGATTTGATATCATATTTGATCTCGCATTTTGTGTCACTTTTTGTGTCACGGTTGGTATCACAGATTATCGAATACTCACTTTTTCACTTTCACTAACAATTTTGACCATTCTAACCCACATTGTCGCAATTCGATCATTGGTGACTCGCAGAACTGTCAAAGAGAGGATTACTACCAGAGATAAGAGCATAACGAATTCTATTAAAACCTGACCGGAATTGTTTTGTTTTTTATCATTTTTTGATAATTTTTTTTGCCTGGTCCTATGTAATGGGTGTAGCAGAATAATTTTTGTTAGTTTCATGTTGTTATTTTATAACAATTTTAAACAAAAAAAGCGTCCAGGAAATTATTGGGTAGATGCAGCAGATTTTAGCAAATTTTTGAAATATGCCTCAATTTCTGGTGTGTAATTGTCATCTACTGATAATTTGTTTTCAACGATGTTGTGCTCGGCCAAAATTTCTTGGGCCTTGTTCAAACGAGAAGTGAGTGTCAACATCAACTTTGACGCCCAGTCGGGCATTGTGGCAAGAACACTCAAAATGTCCGTTTTAGTAATTGGCGATAGCTCAGAATCTTCGATAGCGATAGCAATACAGTTAGTTGGTCGGTTTTCAAAAATTTCTATCATTCCTAAAAATTCTCTTTCACCTAGGTTGGCCAAAGGAATCAGTCGCTTATTTGCGCTTTCTTTTAATAGTTGAACCTTACCTTTTTTTATGATGTACAGCTGCGCAAGCTCCATTCCCTCAGTGAATATTATCTGGTCTTTATGAAAAAATATATTCTGATTTGATTTTTCCTTCATACAAAAGTCCGTGTCTTAGTCCATGAGTAGATATGTTTATATATTTAATTTTCAGTACATTTAATAACGAACTGAGAAGAATATTTCCACCAATTATTGTTTTTGCCCTCTCTCCTAAAAATGGGTAGATTTGTTTTAATTCTTTTTCAGTTGAGTAAGCTAGTTTAGTTTGGGTCTTCATTAAATCGTCGATGCTGATACGCATTCCCTGGATGTTATCCGCGATAAATGACTCATTGTTTCCTGTAATGATATTGGCCAAAGTAGTTGCCGTGCCGCCAATGGTAATGACTGGGAAGCCAGAAAGTATTAACGATGATAATGACGATAAAAATGATGGTGGTAGTGATAGTGACAGTGAAGCGATGGAGGAAGTAAGTTGTTGAGGGGACAATTCAGTTACTAGCAAGGCACCGAGGGGAATACTCACATAGGAGACAATTTTAAACGGTGAGTTTTCTACAATAATTATTTCGGTAGAGGCACCACCTAAATCAATAATAATAACGTTAAGTGGTTGTCCATTTTTAGAAGAAAAACCGGACGTGACCCCCAGGGCAGAGTAATAAGCTTCGCCCTCGGTTGATAATATATTTATCTTAAATCCTAACTTTTTTTCTATTTCTTGGAAAAAAGTTGAAGAGTTATTGGCGATACGTGCGGCTTCAGTAGCACAGGCCAAAGTTTCACTAGTTGTAATCTTCTTAGAAATCAGTATTTTGTGGTATTCATCTAGTGTTTTGTATGTTCTTTCTAGTGCGGTAGCAGAAAATTGCTTAGATTGGTTCAGCCCTTCGGCCAAGCGGGTAATTTGTGAATACTCTTCTCTCTGGGAACTATTTTTGTCTTTAAGCGACATTAAAACACTATTGGAACCGATGTCAATGGCCGCATTAATGTTTTTGTTATCAATCATTTTTTTGCATCTTTCTGTTTAGTGTTTACTGTTTAGTGCTTATTGTTTAGTGCTTAAGTAAATTCCTTATATTGGTTAGATAATTAGGTTGAATTAAACCCTTTTCACAGATGATTCCTTTAATTAAATCCGAGGAGGTGACATCAAAACTGGGATTTAGTGCCCGTGCATTTAAAGGAGCAATGTTTTTGTCGCAGAATTTTAATATTTCATCGGGATTACGTAACTCAATATCTATTTGTTCACCATTGATTAGGTCTAGATCAAAAGAACTACTAGGGGCCACGACGTAGAAAGGCACTCCATAGTGCTTGGCAACTACCGCTAAGGAACTGGTACCAACTTTATTAGCTGTATCGCCATTGGCCACAATCCGGTCCGCGCCAACAAAAATGGCGTCAACTAATTTGTTTTTCATTAAATACGACGATGCACCATCGATAACGATCTCAAAATCGATGCCCTGCTTACTTAATTCAAAAGCAGTAAGCCTGCTCCCTTGAAGATACGGCCTGGTTTCGTCGACCCATACTTTTTCCACCCTATTCAAAGAGTGCATATGATAAACCACCCCTAACGCGGTTCCCAATTTTCCGCATGCCAAGTGGCCAGTGTTGCAATGGGTCATTATGCGCAGACGACGTTCTTTTCCATATATAGAAGTAAGTTCATTCTCTGCCGCTTTTGCCATTGAAAGGTTGTTACTGTATGAAATTTCCATAGTTTCCATACCGAAATTAACCAGGCGATTGAATAATTGCAGTTTATTTTCTTTGGCCTGTTCATTCATTTGGAAATTTTTAATGAAACTGTTTATTATTTCTAATGCACGGTCCACCTCAAATGCTAAATTTACAGCGGTGGGACGAGCGCTTTTTAAATAGTTGGCCGCTCGGACGGCAGCAGGTGCGGAGAGTTCTTCTTTTTTCACCCATAGTGCCATTCCGAAAATCGCGGTAAAACCGATGCAAGGAGCTCCCCGAACCACCATTTCTTTTATGGCATAGTGGCATTCTTCCAAAGAAGTAATCCTTTCAAAATGTTCCTTGTTAGGTAATAACCTTTGATCCAAGAGGAATAGTTGATCATTCTCCCAGCGGATGGGGTCAACGGAGGTTTTTGTTTGCATCTAAATTAATCCTTTCAATAAGTTTATGATTTTATCTTTTTTTGGACGCAGTTCTGGATTTTCTGTTTTGTTATTACTATGAATTAAATCGAAATATTTTTCCTTAATTTTGTTAAATTTTTCATTTTTATTAATTTTACTGGCATGATTTTTTTGGGTCATTTTTAAAATTTGATCCAAAGTATACTTGTAATCTGGAGAGAGAGAGAAACCAGGTCCCACAAAACGGAACGGTAGAATATTGGTGTTGGCGAATTTTAGAATATTTTTTGTAAGATTTCCTTCGTGATCAATCAAATCAAGATTAACAGTACTGATAGTATTGAAAGTGGCGAGAACTCCGTAAAGGGGAGGGGGAAATAATTTGCCTGATCCCCGAAGTTCTATGTCATTATTGAAGGTAAAAAATTGAAAATTTTTAATGTTATATAAATTATTTTTTAAATTTGCTTTCAGCACGATTTTATCAAATTCATTATTCAGAATAACCTCTTTCAGAAGGGGGATTTTTGTTTCATTTGGGTTCGATTTTTTTAACATTTCTTTACTTGTCGATAGTTTATGCAGCAAATTGTCGAGGTGCATTCCAGAAATCTCTCCATTATTTGCTTGTAGATCCAACTCGATATGGTAACTAAATTTTTTATTCGGATCAATCGATTGTTTTTCTACTAAAACTCCTTTGGCCATACCTGAAAGTGTGCCACTAATTTTATCCATGAGAGGTGGGAAAAATATCCTTATGGTCTCCAAATTTAAATTGCTTGCAAAAAAATCCCATCTAATTCTCTTTATAAGTTCCTGTTTTTGATTGACTATTTTTGAGTTATTGGTAAAGAAGAGTTCTTGTAAGAATTTAAATTCACCATTTCCCTTTGCTAAATTAAATTTAATATGATCTGAAGCAAATTGATTTTTATGTGTTGAAAATGTTGCAATTCCGTTCAATTTTTCATCGCCAAAATTAATATTGGTAAACTTTATGTCGATGGTAGCTGTTGGTAAAATTTCTGCTGCAGTCGCTGTTTGGGGAATTTCTTCTGTAGGTACTGTGCTGGACATCGATACAAGTAGATTATTAGTGTTTTGTTTTTTATTATCTGTTTTATTGCCTATCTTATTGCTTGTAGGATGTTCTGGTTGGACCTCTTGATGTGGTAGAGGTGTTTGTGATGCTGGTGCATGGGGTACCTGGGATAAACTTGGCAAAGAGTTAAAATTTGGTGCAACATTTGGTGCAACATTTGGTGCAATATTTGGTGCAACATTTGACGTAATGTGTGGCACAACAGTATTCGTTTTACTAGTTTGGGAACTGCTAGGGTGAAAGTTGGTCAATGCGCTGGTGGTGGTGAAGGTACTGTAGAGTTTAGTAATTAAATTTTTATCCAATTTTAGATCATTGAGAGTAGCAGTGATATTTGCTTTGTCGATATAATGCATTTTAATGGGGAATTTTGGTAGATATAATGAATTGTTATCAAAAAATAAATTACTGATACTAGATGCGGTATCCAAATTATGAGTAACATCGATAGTCATTTCTCCATGTCCTGAAAGCATAGATGTGGCAATAAATAATTTTAGATTATTATCGCGTAATTCGCCATTAAATTTTCCAGTGACATTGACTAAATCGTTTGAAGTTATTTTTGAGATCAATTCAATATTATCCGTTATGCTGAAATTAATTTTAGGAATAAATTTTTGTTCATTTATCCTGCTAATGCTAGCATTTCCGGAGACTAGCAATTTAGAATTATTGGTATTTAGTTCGCTATTGGTCCAGATCTGTTTGAGATGGGCCATATTATTTTGTATGTAATTTTTTAAGTATGGTGACAGATAATTGGAAAGTTCTTTAAGTGAGATTATTAAATCGAAATTATCTAAAGTAATTATATCATTAGTAACGGTAATTTTTGACTTCATTGAACCAAGAGCATTTAAGTCGGAATTGTTTTCAATTGAAAAAGTACTATTGGAGCTGTTTCTTCCTATCTTGAATTCACTTTTTATGTTGGGTAGTTGTCGTTGTAAACCAGACAAAAGCAAATTATCTATTTTTAGTAAAATAGTGCTTTCTAAATTCTTATTAAGAATAATATCATTAACATTAATCTGTCCAATCAGGACGCTGCTAAAGGATATTTGCGATTGATCCCCATTCTTTAGTGATGAAGGAATAGTTACAGGGGAAATAAGTTCAAATGCGGTGGGTGTTTTTAAATTTAGATTTTTAATTAAAATTTTTGAAAGAATAATTTTTCTAAATGTTGTATTTTCATCTTTATAATTAATCTCAGAATCAATAATTTTAACGGTTAGATTACTTTTCGCAAGTGAGTGTACTAGTTTTTGGTAGTTACTCTTGCCGTTGTGATGGTCTGTATTGCTATTGTTATTACTACTACTGGTGTAATCGTTTATATAACTACTTACCTGAAGTGCCTCTTCCCCTTCGGAGTTCATTATATTTGTGTCTGTGGGATAGGTGGGCGCGGGCAGCGGCGGTGAAGAAGGTGGGAGATGCTGATTAGATGAAAGTGCTTCCTTCCAATTAATTATTTTATTTTCATGAATTACAAAGTTAATAACCGGTTGTTCTATTTGAACTTCGAATGATCCCGAATGAGTAAACAGACTAAAAAAAGGAATCTTTATTACGGTTTTTTTTAAGTAAAGTAGTGATTGTTCATATGCCTTTATGTCTACGTTGGCAATCTTCACTTTCAGTGCGGAAATGCCCAGCGAATAGTTAATATCTCCAATATCAATTTTTATGAGCGGAAAATTTTTATAAAGAAGGTCAGTGGCAAATTTTTTTATTTCTTTAGGAGAAATTTGTGTGGCGTAGTATATCGAAGTGCCGAGGAATAAGATAAATAATGCAATAGACGTAATAGTAACATTGATTAGTAGTCTGTGTTTTTTCCTACCGCTATTTATGTTCTTTTTTTCTTCTTCAATCACTTCGTATCCCTCTGTATTTCCCTTCTTTAGTATCCTTTAATGTTTAATGACAGTTATCGCAGTAG
This sequence comes from Oligoflexia bacterium, assembly GCA_015231325.1. GTDB lineage: Bacteria > Bdellovibrionota > Bacteriovoracia > Bacteriovoracales > Bacteriovoracaceae > JADGAN01. The sequence goes on from JADGBS010000014.1 coordinate 20,193, forward strand.
ATTTAGACATGAACTGTTTTTTTGTACCGTTACTAAATTCAATCCAAATTTTCTCATCTTCTCCATTACCCTCGATTTGAAGAACAACTCCGTTACCATACACCGAATGTTTTACGAAAAGATTTTTTTTGAATTTACTTTGCTGACTATTTTCCAATAAGCTTTTCTCTGATAGGGAAGATGAAAATGCACTAGTGTTTTTGTTATTGAAAGTATTGTTTGTGGCGCTGCTTGAAAAACGGTTTATTCTACTACCTTGTCTTATGTTGGTGCTTGTGCTGGCGCCGGCGCTGTTAGCGTTAAAGTTGAAGTTAGGGCCGCCAGAACCTTTAAAACATAAGTTTTGGCAAAAATTCTTGGGAATTTCCTTTATAAATCTACTTGGATCATTTTTGCGGACAGTACCAAAAAGTAATCTGTCAGAAGAATATGAAATGTATAATTTGGTCATTGCTCTAGTCATAGCAACGTAAAATAATCTTCTTTCCTCTTCAAGAATTTTTGTGGCCGCAGAAAAGGCGGCATCACTATTTTTTGCGTTCATTAATTCAAGGGTTTTATATGGTGGAAAAATATTTTCTTCAGCGCTTATTAGAAATACGTACGGAAATTCCAATCCTTTAGAACTATGGATGGTCATTAAGGAGACCTTTTCGTTTTTAGTTGCCTCAGCAGCTGCAGTATTGATATTGGAGGCCTGATTTTCCTCCATAGAGGTCTGTACCAAAGTTATGCCTTCCAAAAAATTGGAAATGGTAGGCGCAATTCCCAACGAATTTTGCGAATTTTCAAAATAGGTGATAGCACTAGTCAGTTCCTGTAGATTGTCGATACGCGCTTGTGATTCATGAGTTTTTTCTGCCTTTAAATATTCAATCATGCCAGATTCGGTAAGCAATTTTTTATAGCAGTGTGACGGTGACTGGCCACCAAGATCCATTTCTTGGACACTTTTGATGAGTTGGATAAAATTAGATAAAGAGTTCTTCGCCTTACTGGAGAGACTAATTTTACTGGAGTGACTAAGTACTTCTTGCTGAATTGCTTCCCACAAAGAAATGTTGTTAGCATTAGCAATTTCTTCCAGCTTGCGCAAAGTGACTGCACCAACTCCGCGTGGCGGAGATCCTAGCGCGCGAACTAAAGACACAGAATCTTTGGGATTGACTGCCAATTTTAGATACGAAAGGATATCTTTGATCTCTTTTCTTTCATAAAACTTAATGCCGCCGATTACCTGGTATGGGATATGAGCACGAATAAAACTTTCTTCAATGATTCTGGACTGAGAGTTATTGCGGTAAAAGATGGCAATTTCTTGGAGCGGAACCCCCCTGGAGATAATACTTTTTACTTCTTTGGCGACAAATTCCCCCTCGGCATAATCAGAGTTACAGGCGACTAACTGAATTAATTCACCGCTGTTATTTTTTGTCCAAATTTTTTTGTCAGATCGTAAAGTGTTGCAGGAAACAACTTTGGCGGCGGCATTAATAATGGTCTGAGTTGATCTATAGTTTTGTTCTAGTTTAAAAATTTTAGCATCAGGGTAGACTTTTGAAAAATCTAGAATATTGTCTATGCAAGCACCCCGCCAAGAGTATATAGATTGATCTTCATCTCCTACAACACAGATGTTTCTAGATATCGAGGCAAGATTGACTACTAAATCGAATTGTGCTCGGTTAGTATCTTGGTATTCATCTATTAAAACATAGCGATACTTATGTTGATACCTGGTTAGAGCTTCTGGAAAAAGTTCAAATAATTTTAAAACACCGGTCAGTAGTCCACCAAAGTCTACCGCGTTGGAAACCGCCAATTCGTTTTCATAGTCCGTGAAGAGATAGTGTAACGGACTAGTTAATAGGGTATTAGAAATATTTTGGGTATTTTTTCTGCCTACATAGTAACCAGTATTTTTCAACTCATCGATATAACTCAGCACAGCACTAGGACTGTTTTCTTTGGCATTGATTCTTCTTTTTTCAAAAACGGCGTTCATTACCGATTTACTCTCGGACTCATCGTAAATGGTGAAATTACTCCCCATCCCAAGATAGTTGAATTCGCTTCGCAATACACGAGCGCAAAAGGAGTGGAATGTACTGACAGTAATACTATTAGGAGATGAGTCCGTGTTGTTACTGGTAAGTTTCAGCACTCGTTCTTTTGCTTCTTTTGCTGCCTTATTTGAGAACGTAAGAACTAGAATTTGCCACGGTCGTACTTTTGCGTATTCCAATAGATATAGGACCTTGGCGACCAACGTACGGGTCTTTCCTGATCCAGCTCCTGCTAAAATCATAATAGGGCCATCCACTTGCGTTACGGCCTCTGTTTGAGTTTGATTTAGTTTGCTCCAAAAATCCCAGTTCTTTTTTTCGTTTTCTATGAAATTCATTCTACTGTCACCGACTTTGCTAAGTTCCTAGGTTGATCGATATCTGTCCCCCTCAATTTTGCCACAAAATAAGCAAAAAGTTGAGTTGCCACGTTAATATACAATGGATGTAGGTTACTGCTGTCGGTAAAATCAAGGGCGATGCTATAATCGCTGCGAATTTCTGAAGCAATTGGTGATGTAGTTAGTTTATCGTGAGGAGCAAGTGCTAATATTGTTCCTTTTCTTGCGCGGATTTCTTCCACGTTGGACATAGTTTTTTCGTATAGCTCTGGTCCAATAATGGCAACATTGACCATTTCTTCATCTATAAGAGCGATAGGACCGTGTTTTAGTTCTCCAGCAGCGTATCCTTCCGCATGAACATAAGCGATCTCTTTTAACTTAAGAGCACTTTCTAACGCAATCGGATAGTATGCCCCTCTGCCTGTAAATAAAAACCCTTTTTTGCTATATAGAGCGCAGGCAATTTTTTCAATTTCGTTAGCACGTTGTAGTAAAGTCTCAATTTTTTGTGCTAGTCTACCGATTTCTTCTCGTAGTTTTGCGGAGGTATTTTCTTTTTTGAGATATTCAGGTCCGTCGCTTTTTAGCGAAAGTAGGTATCCGGTTAGTACTTGTAATGTAAATGCTTTAGTGCTGGCCACTCCTATTTCAGCATCGGCCTTGATCAAAAGATTGTAGTGGCAGTTACGGTAAAGAGTTGAGCCTTCCACGTTAACAATAGAGATAGTAGTCATTCCTTCTTCTTTACACAATTCTTGCGCGGCCAGAGTGTCAGCGGTTTCTCCTGATTGGCTGATAAAGATACTGATATCATTTTTATGTATTATGGGCGATTGATAACGAAATTCACTGGCCAGTTCAACGTTGACAGGTATACGTAGGCCTTTTTCGATGTAATTACGAATCAATAACCCCGCATGCCAGGCGGTACCACAAGCAATAATGTGAATTCTGCCGATTCCGCTGCCTCCGCTGGTCATGTCGTGGATAAGCTTTTTCACCTGGTCTATTTTTGATTTTCCTTCCCCGTGTGTGTAGTAGGTGAGCCAATTTCTGATTAATTGTGGTTGCTCGAAGATTTCTTTTTGCATGTAGTGTTCATATGGACCTTTGCCCACTTCGTTATACTTCATCTGTTGTTTTTGAATCAATACCCTTTCGGAAATACTTCCGTCTAACTCATAGGTACAAAGTCTATTTTTGCTGATATCTCCTATCGTACCGATCTGTTCAATATTTCCATTTTTATTGCTTTTCAAGACACAAACCACTTCATCTTCTGGAAAATATAATCTTTCAGCATATCCAATCAGTGCGTAGGGATCAGATGATATGTAGATTTCGTCGCAACTAGGATTGTCACCACAGACTAAAGGGGCACCTCTTTTTACGGAAACGATTTCTTCCCCCTGATGATCGATTACGACGAATGCTGAATTCCCTTCGATGCATTTGAATGATTCACTGACGGCCGTAACCAAGGGCAATCCCTGACTGAGATAACCGCAGACCATTACGTAAAATACTTCCGAATCAGTTTCCGATATAAACTTAATAGAATTATTTTTTCTTGAAAGCTGTTGACGTAGAAAAGACGCATTTTCTATAATGCCATTATGGACGATGGCAACTCTATTATCACCGTGAGGGTGGGCATTTTCATTAATCACACTTCCATGGGTTGCCCAACGAGTGTGCCCAATTCCGATATTGGCGAATAAATTTTTTTCCAAAACGTGTTCTTTTAACTTTTGAACTTTGCCTATTTTCTTATAAATGGTTAAGCCGCCCTGACTAGTTGATCCAGTTGATTCAGTTGATCCAGATAATTCTTCGGATAATTCGGATTCCCCGGATGATTCAGTTGATGCTGAATCATTCATAGGTGATTCTTTAATACAAATTCCTGCAGAGTCATATCCTCGATATTCCAGTCGAGATAGTCCTTCTAAGATAATTTCTACTGCATTTTTGGAACCAAGGTAACCAACTATTCCACACATTTTGTAGTCCTTCTGTGAATATTTTAAAACAAGTTACTTCTTATCATTTTTTTGAAAATATTTTTGTGCACGGTTCTCTTTATTTACTTGTCTAGAACGCGCAATGGCCATAGAACCGTTGGGAACCCGATCGGTAATAGTTGAGCCTGCAGCAATAAATGCGTTATCCCCGATTTCTACAGGGGCAACAGTCTGACAATCTGAACCAATAAAAGTGTTTTTTCCGATTATGGTTTTGTGTTTTTTTATTCCGTCATAATTGCAAGTGATAAATCCGCATCCAATATTAGATTCTTCCCCAATTTCAGCATCGCCAACATAGCTGAGGTGAGAAATTTTAACACCTTTATCTATTTTGCTCTTTTTTACTTCTACAAAATTTCCTATTTTACATCCTTTTCCAATCTCACTCTCAGGCCGAATTCTAGCAAATGGGCCAATAGTTGTATGTGAGGAAATTTTTGATTTTTCAATGTATGAACAGGCAAGTATTTTAACATCATTTTCGATGGTGGAATTTCTTATCAAAGAGCCGTGCTCTACGATAACGTTCTCTCCAATTATACAGTCACCTTCTATTATGACCCCTGGATAAAGAGTAGAATTTTTTCCTATGGTCACATTTAGATCAATTCTTACAGTGCTGCTATCCAAAAATCGAACGCCTTGGGCCGCGAGAGTGGAAATTTTTTCTTGTAGTAAAATCTTTTCCACTTGTTCTAATTGTGACAAAGAGTTCACCCCCAGAAACTTGCTGTTGTCATTGAAGCATAGCGCCTGAAAATTAGCGGTTGGAAATTCTTTAAAAATATCAGTTAGATAATATTCTCCAGCAGCATTATTGTTGGTGATATGTTGTATTGCTTCTCGTAAAAATGATGTTTTGAAGATATAAAGACCAGCATTCACCTCGTTCATCTGTGAAGGATCATTTGGGATAGGGAAATCACTTGAGTTATTGAGTTTATTAATATCTTTATCTTCAACTATTTTAATTATTTCACGGAAATTCTCTTGGAAGGTATTATGGACGTTATCATGGAGTTTTTGTTTATAACGCATTATCCGACCATAACCTTCTGGTTTGTCGGTCACAAAGGTTGCAACAATTCCATCTAGGCGAGGGTCTGCAATAATGTTTTGATAAAGAATTGTTAGATCACTGGCCTTGATCAAAGGAGTATCCGCGCACATTACAAGGGTATAATTGTCAGCATGAGTGTGTTCAGGTACTTTGTCAGCGGCATCTCTGAAATAGGATTTGACTGCATCTGCCGTCCCTAATGGGGTATCTTGGTTTGCAAAAATTATTTGCGGTTGCTGTTGAGTGCGCTGTTGAAGGTGCTGGATTATTAAATTCTTTTTGTGGCCTACCACAATTCCGATATTGCCAGTCTCACAATCTTTGATAAATAACTGAAGTTCATTGAGGACACAATCAATCATTTTTTGCCCTAAGATGGGCAAAAGTGGCTTAGGAGTATCAATATTTAGGCGTTTGCCTTCACCTGCCGCCAGAATTATTGCATTAATTATATTTGTATTAGTTTGTTTATTTGGTTGCCTATTATGTTTATTTGTCATTGTATTTCTCATATTGTTTTTTTCTTGTTTTTTCCATAAATTTCCACAACCTTCGATAAGTATTATTTATTATAAATGCTGATTAAAATTCCAAATATCAAGTTATTTTGGTTATTGCTAATAACATTATCATGAACAACTAGGTTAGTGCACTGCCGTGTAAATGAATAAACATATAATACAGAAAGCATACAAAATTCTACAAAATTTCATAAAGGGTAGTGCAGTTGCACCCGATAACGGAATTAGGTTGAGTGGATACGAATATGGTTGCATCACTAGTCAATGAGTGTCTAGCGAGTATCTGAAGAACACTTAATGCTTAGGAGGAGTATTAAAAGGTTTAAGTTTAGGACGGTTAGTAAATTTTATTATTATTCAGGTCGCCAGTACAGAGGGTTACAGGGCCACAAGGATATCTGAAAATAAAGGGGATGGGTTTATGTCTAGCAATAATGGCAGAGGAGATAGCGGAGGATTAGTAGGAGTGCAATATGAGATACTACCACTGTTGCCAGTCAGAAATATTGTTGTTTACCCATTTATGATTCTTCCCCTGTTTGTCGGTAGAGAATCATCTATTGAAGCGGTTAAGCAATCTCTGGATGTTCATAATCGTTTGATTGTTTTGGCCGGTCAGAAGGACATGTTTATAGAAAGTCCAGCACCAGAAGAGATTTATAATTTTGGTACACTGGCAATGATTATGAGAGAACGAACCCTTCCTGACGGAAGGGTAAAGATCTTGATTCAAGGACTGTCTAAGGTATATATAAGTGAATTTTTACGATTGACGAATTCAAATTTTTTTCAAGTGAAGGTCAAAAGAGTGGAAGGTCCAGCAGGCGAATCAGATGCGGTGGCAGTTGATTCGTTGATGCGCACAGCAAGAGAGCGCTTGGAAAAGATTATTTCTGTGGGAAAAGTGCTTTCAGCAGACATATTGATGGTGTTGGAAGATATTCAGGATCCGGGAAGACTTTCGGATTTGATCGCCTCCAATTTGAATTTAAAGGTTGATGAAGGACAGGAATTATTGGAAACCCTTGCTCCCATAGAGCGTTTGCAATTTTATTGCAAAATAAGATGCAAAACGATGCGCAATCATCCCTATCAAAGGGACAATTACTGGGCCAAAAAGAATCAATATTGCGTGAAAAAATTCGGGCGTTGAAATCTGAATTTTTGGATGATGGTAACAACGAGGACATGTCTGGTGGGATGGGGATGGGTGGTGCCTCAGGAGGTGGAGCGGGAATGGGAGGAGGAAGCCCGACAATTGGACAGGGAGAGAGAATTGGTGACGAATTTGCTGAATTAAAAGAGAAGATTTATTTGAGCAAAATGCCGGTAGAGGCCGAAAAAGAGACATTGAAGCAGCTCTCTAGATTAGAGCGGATGCATCCAGAATCATCAGAGTCCAGTATTCTCAGAAATTATTTGGAATGTGTATTGGAAATGCCATGGTCAAGTGCTTCTCAAGATGTTTTGGATTTAGAGAGGGCCAAAAAAGTTTTAGATGAAGATCATTACGATCTGGAAAAAATTAAAGAGAGAATATTAGAATATCTGGCCGTCAAGATACTGAGAGGCAACGAGATGAAAGGGCCGATTCTTTGTTTCATGGGTCCACCAGGAGTTGGGAAGACTTCATTGGGGCGCTCGATTGCTAGGGCCATGGGACGAAGTTTTGTTAGAATTAGTCTAGGAGGGGTTAAGGATGAGGCGGAAATAAGAGGACATCGTCGGACTTATGTAGGTGCGATGCCTGGTAGGTTGGTACAAGCGATACAGCAAGCGAAGACTAATAACCCCGTTATTATGCTAGATGAGGTGGATAAACTTAGTTCTGATTTTCGAGGTGATCCTGCCAGCGCGCTACTAGAGGTTTTGGATCCTGAGCAAAATCATTCTTTTCGTGATCACTACTTGAATTTGCCATTTGATCTATCGAAAACTATGTTTATTGCAACTGCAAACACTATGGATAACATTCCTCATCCTCTCCGCGATAGAATGGAGATATTACATCTTTCTGGGTATACGGAAGAGGAGAAAGTTTCTATTTCTAAAAAATTTTTAATTGATAAGCAGATGCAAGAGAATGGTGTCACTTCGGAATATGTGGCATTTGGTGACGAAGCGATTGTTTCTATAATTAGACATTTTACTTCCGAAGCGGGGGTACGTACTTTAGAGAGAACCATAGGGTCTGTATGTAGAAAAATTGCACGAAGGGTTGCGGCAGGAAAAAAAGAGCATTGTCTGATTGATGCTAGGTCTATCGAAGAAATGTTAGGCCCTCCTCCATTTAACAAAGATGAAGATATAGATTTAGGGCCATGTGAGATTGGAGTGGCCATTGGTCTTGCTTGGACCGCAGTAGGTGGAGAAATTATTCGTGTTGAAGTAAGTAAAATGAAAGGAAAGGGGTTGACGTTGACTGGCCATTTAGGGGAGGTGATGCAGGAATCAGCAAAGACCGCAATTGGATTCATCAGAGGACATGCAAGCGAGTTTGGTATCAGTGAAAATTTTTTTGAGAATCACGAATTGCATGTGCATGTCCCCGCAGGGGGAACTCCAAAAGATGGTCCGAGCGCAGGCGTTACTATTGCATCTGCCATCGTGTCTTTGGCCACAGGCATGCCACTGAGAAAAGATATAGCAATGACCGGTGAAATTACTCTCACAGGAAAGATCCTACCCATCGGAGGAGTAAAAGAAAAGGCATTAGCTGCAATGAGACATGGAATAAAAACAGTAATTGTACCCTGGGGGAACAAAAGTGACTTGACGGACATTCCTCTAGAGTATAAAGAAAAAATAAATTTTATTTGTACTAAAAATATTAATGAAATTTTTAATTTTGCGATGAGCACTCAAGAAATCCATAACAAGAGCAATGGGACCAGCAGTGAAACTAGGAGTAGAACTAAACGAAAGAGAAAAAAAATAGATAATGACGTATTGGCCAGTACAACTAGCGTCAATGCCAACGCTGATACGAGTGAGATAACTACTGAGTTAACTACTGAGTTAACAACTGAGCTAACTACTGATTTAACTACTCAGAAAATAGCTTAGTAATTTCATATTTATCCACTTTTTTCGTATCTTCACTTGCTTCGTCATTTTCACTTTTATTGCGTATTTTTTGCATTGATTTGGGTATAGAATTACGGAAAAGTTGTTTTGCCAGTTGTTTTGTTTTTCGGTAGGTATTTTGCGTTGTTTCCTTGGTCTTATTTATCAGTGAAGTAGTTAAAGGGGCGCTTTCTTTTTCTAAGTATGAAAATAGTGTTTTATTATTTATGGGGATGGAAAATATTATAAAGCAGCTTCCAACTATTACTGCAAGTTTGATTAAGTAAAACATGATTCACCTCACTACATTTTTACCATCTTACTTTGTTATCTTCTTTGTATTTGTAAAGAAACTTTACAGACAGAGTCAATTATTTGTTGATGCGTGAATGGTTTAAAAATAAAATCTAATACGCCAACGGCAATCGACTCCAAAATTATATGTTCATGGATTATAGATGAGATCATAATTGTACCGATTAATGGGAATTTATCATGAACAAATTTTGCAAATTCTATACCACTTACATCGGGCATAACTAAATCAAGTATCATAACATTGGGGCGTGCTGTCTGGATAAGAACAGTGGCCTCTTGAGCAGTACCGGCGTCTCCCACAACGTTAAAACCCTCCTTTATTAAAATATCGATAATACTTTTTCTACAATATTCGGAGTCGTCTACGACTAAAATCTTTATTTCATCATCTTCTGTTTTTTTGTGCTTGCCTTTTTTTTTCTTTTTTTCTTTTGGAATACCTAAATCATCTTCAGCGGTGTCATTTGATTCGTTTGTTTCCTCGTTGTCTCGAATGTCATCTTTTTCAGCGTTTTCGTTTTCGACATCGTTGTCGGTGTCATTGAAAACGGTTGTGTTTTCATCGTCTTCTTCACCAGTAGAAGGGTTTGTTTTTTTTGATCTAGTATCCTTTACCATTGCTTTTCTCCTACACCCATTTTTTGCGATTTGCGCGAAAGGAGGTTGCGTTTCATTCAATTTATGCTTATCCTAATTCATTTTATATTAAATTTATAAAAATTTCCTTATTGATTATTTCGGAGCGTACGATGAAGCAAAATAACGAACATAATTTATCTACAAATTGTGCTTGTCGCATATCTTTCGAAGAAATTTATATGCAGTTGGCATTGAATTTAGCTAAAAGATCAACATGCAAACGTTTAAATGTAGGGGCGGTGGTAGTTTCCACTGATTACTCACGGGTGTATGGCATAGGTTATAACGGAAATGCCCAAGGACTACCAAATACTTGTGATTCAGATGAACCAGGAAATTGTGGGTGTTTGCACGCCGAGGATAATGCCTTACTAAAAACCAATGGTGGTGCGGAATTAGCAAAGATAGTCTTTGTGACTCATGCTCCTTGTGCATATTGTGCAAAGCGAATGATCAACAAAGGTGGTGTTCGACGAGTTTATTTCAGAGAAAAATATAGAAGTGATCATGGTCTGATTATACTTGAGAGAGCTGGAATTGAAGTTTATTATATGAACATTTTGCGAGGATATAGCTGACAAAAGCGGTGTTATTTTGTTCCAACTTGCTGTGCGCCAGTAGATACTGGCTTTTTCTTATCTTTGGGTGCTTCTGATGGTACGTTCTTACCCGCTTCGCGTAGTTTTTTTAGTGCCATAGTGCAACAGGGCTCACAGTCGACTACACCTTTCTCATTCTTTATGCATACTCCTGGTGTTGAACTGCCAGAAACTCCGTTTTCAGAAAAGGCCATTGAAAGATTGTTCAGTCCAAAAAATAACCATACAGTTAAAACAAACACAAGAGAGAAAGTCTTTATGATTTTTTGTTGTCTCATCTTATACACTTTATATGCTCCTTTTTGGAAAAAATTTTTGATAACCAATACTTCCTTTCGGCATTTTCGGTATTAATTAAAATTAAGTTTACTTGGGCTTACTAAGGTCATTAAGCGGCCAAAACTATTCGTGAGCAGAGGTGTTACTTTTTCACCATCACCGGTCACCTCTTTTACCTCAGTATCATTGTTGTAGGTAATATTTATTGTGCCCACTTTTTTTACCTCAATTTTCGACGGTTTGTTCATTGCATTATATGTAAAATACAACTCTTGTTTTTTGTTTCCAGCTGATTTGTCAAACTCAGTCATCTTTTTTATCAGACCATCTTTGTAATCGTAATCTAGCAAAATTTCAAGTCCCTTATTATTTTTAGCAAATATTAAATTACTTTTTTTATCGTACTTGTAATCTATTATTTCAATATTGTTATGTCCATCGTTGCTTTCTACGCGTGAAATTTTGTTGTTGTTATCGTCATATTCGACCTTTATTTTCTCTCCTGTTGAAGAAATTTTATCTGTTAGCAATCCAATTTTATTGTATTTAAAGTCGGTGACTTTACCATCTTTGGTAATTTTACTAGGAGAATTACTATTCTCATCAATGATAGTTTCACTTTTAGTGACGTTTGGAGGTGTTCCTATTTCGCTATAAGTTCGATAAGTATATACCCTACCATCAGATGCTTTTTTCATTTCATATCCTGCTAACTCAATGGTTGGTTTTCCGTCTGGGCCTAGTTTGGTCACGGTAGTCCAGTAGTGAAGATCCGGATTTTTTGGATCAGAATCATATTTATATTTTGTTTCAACTCCGTTTCGGTCTTTGACTGAAACCACAAATTGCGTTTTTGGATCGTATTTTATTTCTGTTGCTGTACCGTCCGAATAGGTAATTTTAGTCAAATTATGTAGCGGGTCGTAGGTATACTTATATACGTTGCTCTCTGAATCGGATGATTCAATAAGATTATTATCACTATCATATTTGTAAGTGGCCTTGGTCTTCTTTTCATCACCGCTGGCCCAAAGTGCTTGTATTTTTCCATCCGGAAACCAAGAAAAATAGATTTGTCGAGCAATGGAGTCTTTAATTGATTCTAGTTGACCATTCTCTTTGTAAGTGTAGTCTGCGTAATAACCACTTTTATCCATCAATTTGATTATGTGCTTATTGGGTCCGAAGACTTCCGAGCGACCATCATTGAATTTCCTGGTATATGTTCCGTCTGCATTTTTTTGGAACTCTTGCAGCCCTCTTTCTGTTGAATAACGGATGTTATTATTAACACCTTCACGAGGGGCGAAGCGTGTGTCTCCTCCGGAACCATGTTCATGGATAACCACACTTCCGTCGGGAAACTCCTCATATGTTGTTTCCATCTCTGAACACCAGCCAAAACCGAAGTAGCCGATTACGGTTGATTTAGAGTTGAAGGTTCTGATAATTTCCAGCTTTTTGGGACCACCTGGAATTACTAAGTCGGCATAAGTCTGAGTTAGGTTACCATTTTTTAAATTCACAAGAGCAAAAGCGTTATCGAATAAGTACTGTGGTAGTAATAGCACACCCATAAGCAATAGACCGAGAATACCAAAGAATTGGGGCATCATTTTAGAGACTTGTTTAATCACTTTTTTGATGGAATACATATTTCACCTCGTTGTTATGATTGTAATTTATTATAATATAGTTCAAATATCAACAAAAGATCAATAATCTAACGATGATTACCAATAGTTTTATTACTAAATTTATAAATGGATTCTCAAACTTTTATCTTAACTACTTTCATAATAAAGTATCCTCCGATTAAATCTAGCCCGAGCGCAACGATCAGAATTACGATTCCTAAAGGATGAGTGAACATTGGTCCCATGGATTTTGGATCAGAAACAAAAAATATGGCGCCCATGACAAAGGGCATACAGAAAATAGTAAATCCCTGTAATACGCCTTGGGCGGTAGCGGTGTTGATTTTTTGTTGTAGCCGAATTCGTTCACGAATTACTGAAACGATAGTATCAAAGGTTTCGGCGAGATTACCGCCAGTTTCACGCAAAATATTTATTGAGCTGACAAACATTTGATTATCTTCAGTAGGCACTCTTTTTACTAGGTCTTCAAAACATTCTTCTAGCGGGGAACCAATTCTGCTTTGTTGTAGAATAATATTATATTCTTGTGAAATTGGTGGGGGCATTTCAGCAACAACCATTGCCAATCCTTGGGGTAAAGATAGGCCTGCACGAATGCCGTTGGTTAGCAAATTAAGTCCATCCACCAATTGTGCTTGATATTTTTCAATTCTTTTTGCTACTAAATAATTCATCAATGGACGAGGAATTTTCCAGCCGGCAACTCCTACAAGGATTGCCAAAACTGCCCCAAAAATAAAATTCCCGAGGAGTATAAATATACCTAATATTATTAGTGGTATTCCGAAGGCGACCACGAGTAAACCGATTACAACAAATTGTTCTTTTATATGGATATGAAGAAATTCCAATTTCTTCATAATAAAGTCTTTGGTTCCGTAGGTTTGATCTTCAATCCACTGAAAAAGTTTTACGCTATTTTTGTAGGAATATACAAAGAAAATAATGCCTATTAAAAGTAGAACCCCATTTCTACCGATTAACATTAAAAATTGTTGCATCTATAAAATCTCTCCAATTTTTACCAAATTTTTTCACCTAATGAGTTATTTGTTACTATTACTAAAAATTCCTCTAGGTATTTTGTATCCTTTTCTTTCTAATACTTCGACAAATTTAGGAATGAAGCCAGTTGCCTGATATTTACCTACTATTTTTCCCTGTTTATTCATTCCTTCTTGTTTAAAAATAAAAATTTGTTGCAATGTGATGATCTCACCTTGCATTCCACCTAACTCAGTGATTTCCATGATCCTTCTGGATCCGTCATCCAAACGTGACTGTTGAACTACCAAATGTACTGCCGAAGCGATCATTTCGCGAATTGCTCGTTGGGTTAACCCCGCACCGGAATATTGGACCAAGGTTTCCAAACGTCCCATGCAATCGCGGGCGTTGTTAGAGTGGACTGTCGTTAGTGATCCATCGTGACCGGTATTCATCGCTTGTAACATATCAAGAGTTTCACCTCCGCGACACTCTCCAACAACGATGCGGTCGGGTCGCATTCTTAGACATTGTTTTACTAGACAACGAATATCAACTCCTCCTTCACCTTCAAGGGAGGGATGCTTTGTCTCCAATCTAACAACATGTTCTTGTGGAAGGCGTAGTTCGGCAGAATCTTCGCAGGTAATGATTCTTTCGTTAGAGGGGATAAAACCACCGAGCATATTTATTAAAGTAGTTTTTCCAGATCCAGTACCCCCACTAACAACAATGTTGCGATGGGCCTCGACTGATAGACGTAAAAAGTCGGCCATTTCCATGGATAATGAGCCGAAACCCACAAGATCTTTGTAAGTAAGAACTTTTTCCGGAAATTTACGAATCGTAATAGTTGGTCCATTGAGGGCGCAAGGAGGAATTATTGCATGTACCCTTGATCCATCGCGAAGACGGGCATCTACGTATGGTACTTTTTCATCTATTCTTCTGCCAATGGGGGCCACAATTCTTTCTACAACGTTGAGTGCTTGACGATCGTTGGTAAAAACCGTCTCTGAAAGCTTAATTTTCCCACCCTTTTCAAAAAAAATCTGGTGTGGACCATTAACCATGATTTCACTGATAGTTTTATCAGAGAGCATGTCTTCTAACGGCCCCAGTCCGAGCGCTTCATCCAATATTTCTTTAACTAATTTATTTGTATCTTCTCTGCCATCGGCGACTCCCTTGGTATCTTCTTTATCTAAAATTTCTACTACCTTTTTTTTAGTTTGTTCTCGGAGGATGATTCTTGCTTTGGGATCTTTATCGTCTCCCGTATTTTTGATGTCCATTTCTTCAACTAGAGCACGCAGCACCCGTCCCTTCAGATCCAGCCAGGCAAGCTTTCGTTTTTTTTCTGCAACCTCCGGATTCTCACCTTCTTTGGTTTTGGGAGGGGCGGCCCTAACCAATTTTTCCAAAGTTTTTAATACACTTTTTTGAGTTATTTTATGAACGCAATCAAGAACCCCTTTACTAAAGATCGAATTGGCCTGCGTGACAATCGCTGGCTGTGATTTACTAAGTGCTGCGATACAGGCGACATCATCTCTAGGAATAACCGCGAAAACTGGTTTTCCAATTTGACCTGCAATTATCTCTGGTGTGACAGGGATACCTTTTTGGGAGAAATTAGCAACGATCTGCACTGCATCTTTTGGAAAAAGATTAGTCATTAATTCACTATAGAGCCGTTTTGTTTGAGCGACAGCTAGTACATCATGTGAGGTTACTAAAAATATTAATGTTGAAGATTCTAGACCTCTTAGTGCTAGCGGGGAAAGATCGCTACCGATGTCGAGGATAGTAATGGGAGAAATGTTAGGAAGTGCTTTTAACGTTTTGCCGATGCCATCTACGTTGATTTGTGCTGCTGCGCTGGGTTCAGCAGGCATTCCTATGAACGAAACTTTTTGAGGTGAAGTGGCCGCAAAGGTGAGAATAGTTCTCGGATCGATAGCACCGGAAAATTCTGACAATTCTTTTAAATTTTTTTTGGATTTTGATCCAGTAATAATTGATAGGTCGCCGCAGGCCTTTTGATCAAAATCTATCAGCATCACGTTGTTACGGATTTCTTGAGCGTAAGCGTATGCCAAATTTGCTGCGAACACTGATTTACCGACGCCACCTTTCCCTCCAATTACGCTAATGATGTGACCGCTCATGTACTTTTACCTCTCATGGATTTTTATCTCCTGCGTTGACGAAATTTTCGCTTTATCTCATTGCTGGCCTTTGATGCGTTGTCGATTATTTCTGGAGTGACAAAAACTACAAATTGGCTTTTGGAAATAGCGTGCGATTTAGATCTCAAGAAAGAGAATAGTGGTATGGCGCCCTCGACCTTGTCTTGTCCGAACGGTGGGTCTTTATCATATTGGGTTTGTGACTCATTAAGAGCGATACCACCGACCACGGCGGATTCTTTATCGTTCACGATCAGTATTGTTCTGATATTATTTTCAGTAGTACCACTTTGACCTTGACCGAGACTGACCCCAATACCTAGACCTAATTCGATTTTATCATTTCCAACTATGCTGGCCTTAACTTTGAAACTAAATCCAGTTTTAACCTGCAATACTCTGGAAAATTCTCCTGTACCTAAGGTGAAGGGAATAGTGGTGTTTTTTGTGACAGTAACCTCCTCTTTCGCCTTATCTTTTACAATAATTAATCCCGATTGAATCTCACGAGCATGGCCAGCACTTTTTGCGGCGGCCAATTGAGGTAGTAAATTCGCGAGAGTTCCTGAGAAGGTTCCGTTAGATTTAGTAGTAACTCCATCGGTAGTTGTTTTTCCAAATTGGATTTGGCCACCTCCCCCTTGTGCCATTGTTGGTGTCCATTTGAACCCAAATATCTTACTGTAGTCTTTGGTCAATTCTACAAATTGTGCAATGATCTTTATCATTTTAGCGGCAGGGGGCGGTTGTTTTTGTTGAGCAGCAGCACCTTCGCTAACGGTAATAAAATTTTCAATGACACCTCTACCTTTTATCTCATTCAATTTTCCTGATTTTTGCGAGAGAGTGGTTATTCTATCTGGAACGAAGCCGGAGACAATCCTGGTGGCGAGATCTCTGTCTGAATCTTTTCCTACCACTCCCTCTATCCAGTACACACGATTAACTATGCGAACTGTAACATCTTTGAGACCAGCACGTTTTAATTCATCTTTCATCTTTTCTAAAATTATTCTTTCGGTGTGGGGTGAGAGTTCATATAATTGTATAACGTCTTTGTAACCTTCTAAAACAGTACTTACTCTTCCTATTTCACTAGGAACAACGATTTCTCCTTCCACGCATACTTTTCCTCCCCTGATTACGATCTTCAACCCCTCGACATCACCTAAAAATTCATTTAACTCCGTTACTACCTGCGATAGATTACTGGAAGTAATCTTTATTTTTAATTTTGCACTAACATTAATTATTAGATTAATCATTTTGTACAAATTTTTGTGTCTTCAGACCGGAAATCAAGTTTTCACACCAATAATTAAACATTTTTTTTTTTAGATAAGATTAAAAAAAAAGATGTCTGGTTTTAAATTTGCACATTAAAAAAAAAAAATAAACAGGCATAAAATTACTTTCTTTCAAAATACCTGTTTCAGGTTCGTTCTGTTCAGTCG
>JADGBS010000150.1 GCA_015231325.1 Oligoflexia bacterium
GAGAGCTTTAGAACTTTATTAATAGAGAGAATGCCGGATTTCGCTGCTTCCGCAGCGATTCTCGCCGAAGGGCATCCTTTTTCCTCTCTGCCCTAAAGGACAGAGTATCCAAAGGATTTTTTGATGATAGTCAGGCAATTAACTATTATAGAGAAAGAGATTGGGCGTCAAAGGTATCACAGTTGCAAGTAGCAAGGGATGCACTGATTTCAAAGTTAGAGCACTACGAGAAAGAGGCCTCCTCGGTGACGTCCGTGGGCGTTGTGACGCGGTCCAATTTTCAGGCAATGATCTATCGGCTGATGTTAATCGCTATAGGGATTTTCGCTTGTCATTTTTTAAAAGAAAAAGTTTACGAAACTAATTCTTTAGATTTTTCGACAGCACAAAAAATTTAATCGCTCTTATCAAAAAAAAGGAAAATATAGCAACTAATACTGACATCAAATACTTCATACTACCTATGCGAGATACTTCAAAAACCATAAAATATGAAATTAAAAACCAAATCGCCAACTCAGAGATACACCAAATAGCAGGTGCGTGTAGTTTCTGTCCGCACATCTGGCACTTTTCGGATACTAACACATACCTTTTGAAGGTAAGCTTGTTATTGCAGTTTTTACAATTTACATTGACCATTGTTCGCAGTATTTTACCATCCGGCATTCGTTTACATTCTCGCATAAATCACCACAAATCTGTCCTCCAACTGCAACTGTTCCGGCTGCCCACCATTTTCCAGCGAGCGCACCAGCAGCACCACTTGCAAAAACGCAAGTATATTTGCATGCCGTTTTAAATCCGCACTGCTCCCTCTCCCCCCATCTCAGACAAACTGGTATTTCTTTTTCTATCCCCGGATTGTCATTTTCAAACTGACTACTTCCGTCGTAGGAACATGCTGTAGTATCTGAATCATTAGCACAAACAGAAGCGTTTATAACAACCAATAGAATAATTAAGAATTTCTTCATGTCCATCCTTCGAGAAACCAAACGTAATAATTAAATCCAAAACTAGATCAACTTATACATTTGCACTTTGAGGACTGTAAATGCTTTTTAATGGCGGTGAGAAAAAATATAAACGGAGGTACCTAGTGTCTATTGCCACTACAGAAATCTTCGATAATCAATTTTGAATTTTTTTTCGATGCGTTTTGCGAGTGCTTTCCCTATAGGACGTTTTCCATTTTCGATTTTTGATACATCTACCTGAGTAATACCAAGTTTGGCCGCAACTTCGGCCTGCGTAAGCCCAGTTTTTGCGCGAATACCCCTGAATACTATACCAGGAAGTTTCTTCGAGTCATTTAAATCAGGAAAGATTTTATCCGCATCGATAAAGTCCTCGTCATCTTCAGGGGACTCACTGAGCAAGGTTTCAATGGCATCTGCCTTCTCCTTGGAGACAAGAAATAATCTTCGCCTATTTCCTTCTTTTATTAAAATTTCAATATGGTGCATTTTCACGGCTTCCGACATAAGTAACCTCTATAATTTGAATATGCTTATCAATAACCTTCCACACCACCACGTAGCTGTATCCTAAATGACAGTGGTGAGATCCATCACTTAATTTCGAGTAATTTGGCCAATCACCACGCACTGGACCACATGCTTTCAAATCCGCGATTAATGATTCAAGATTTTCGCGAATATTTTTCGGAAAACTACTGATATGTTTAGTAAACTTCTTTTTAATTTTTACGGACCAGCTCATCGCTGGATAATATGGTATATTTTACCATATTACAAGTGATTTTTTCACTATATAATGCAGGCAAAGACTGTAAATGTTTGTTCTGTTTTGTTTGTTCGATGCGTGGCAAGGCAATCGGTACGTACTGCTCGCAGATTCCTGGCGGGATCCGCATTTGTGCAATTTACCGCTCCTGCGGGACATCTGATCCAATCAGTCAAAATTTCGGGAGAGCATCAATGATTAAAAATAAGACTAAAGATGAATCTATTCTAACCCAAGAAGATCTTAATCCTAGGAACATCAAATGGCGTTTAACGATGTTGATTGACCTAGATGTTCTTGATGAGATAAAGAAGCAAGCAAAACAATATGGCCTAGGGTATCAGAGTTTAATTAACTCAACATCAAGAGAGGTATTCATGAGAAAAAATAAGCACTGAAATTTTCTCATCACTGAGAGGAATTATCTACAGTTTATTGCGGGAGTGGGGCAGTAATGAGCGGTTTTCTGTATTATTTCACCGAACTATAAGTTAGCAGGACTTGGCAATGGTACCAAAAAACGGTACCATTGATTTATGACGAAATTAGAAAAAATAATCAATCAAATTATAGAAAATCCGCACAATGTAAAGGGCAAGGATTTTGAAAAATACCTTTTTCATCTTGGATTTCAAATGCGGGAGGGAGATGAGAAAAAACTCACCGTCATTATTTTCACCAGGAGAACCCCTCGTTATTAATTATTATCGTTTTTAGTAAAGGAGAGGAAACAATCTTGAATAAGAGCTATATTCAAAGATATTTAAAAGAAATATCTGTTATGCTCAAAGGAAATAAATTATGAAAAAAAAATTTGACCCTAGAAAATATGATATTAAAATCAACACTTTTTTTGATGAAAACTTTGGCGAAATGAGATTTCATGGTCTAGTAACTGAATTAAAAACAATATATGTGGAAGAGTCAACTGCGAATAAGGCGTTCAATAGAGTAATAGAAGAGATTGAAATTTACAAAGATCACTGCGAGAAGCATCATCTAGATTTTCCTGCTCCCTTGCAAGACCAAGAGTTTTCTGGCGAGTTGAGAGTCAGGCTAGGCAAAGAATTGCATAAAAAGGTTGCAACAGATGCTAGTCAGCATGGACTTTCAATAAATAAATATATCGTAGAAAAGCTTAGCGCATAGATAGAAACTGCCCAAAATCAAACCCTAAAATTTTCTCTCCACCACTGAGTAGGATCATCTGGCGGTTTTTGTGATGGGGAGCGTGGTATTTGGTGATTTGCTACTACATCTCGATTGGCAAGATAAGTATTTTCCTGTGTCTGTTGTGGCGAAGGTGGGATGGTTTCCTGCTTTTCTGCAACTATGACATCGTCTGTTCTATTTACTTCTCGAATATCTCTTCTTTTTAATTTTTTCATTAACAATCTCATTGCACAAGGTGGGTGTCTCTGACGTTGATGATAAAATCAACGAGTTTTGAAAGCTGGTCATTGGCAGTTGTCTTTACATCTAACGTTGTTAGACCGGCGTTTATGATATTGAGAACATCCTGGGATTTACTTATTTGAAAAGGAAGAACTTTTTCGCCATAACGCTTTTCCAAACTCTCTTTCGTTTCCCTACTAGCTCTTTCAGATTCTCTATACAAATTGAGCAAGATGTAAATTTCAGGTTGTTTACATTCGTAACGCTCACACTCCTCCGCAATGTCCGCAAAAGTTAATTCCACCGATTCTTCTGCATAGATGGACGGTTCGCATGGTTGAATGATTATTTCCGATGCTAGATAGAAAGAAGATATTACATTTGTGAACGATGGCGGGAGATCAAAAATAATAATATCAAATTCCTTTTTTGCTTTTTCTAGCTTTTTCTTGACTAGTAACTTAGGGTTTTCGTGGATAGTAAATCTTTCCGTTTTTCTTGCCTTTGCTTTGCATGGAACGAGGAACAGATTTTGTATTCTCGTTTCTATTGCAACATCAGCAAAGTCGAGGTCGTGTTGAAATACCTCCAGCATCGTTCTTAAATCGCCTGTGGACACGTTTTCAGGCAGTAGGGTATGAAGTAGAGCATGACTCCGGATCGGCATCGATTAGAAGCGTCTTAAGGCCTCTAGAAGCGAGCAGGGCGGCAATATTCGTATTCAAGAAAGTTTTGCCAACTCCACCCTTTTGCGTAGCTACTGTAAGCGTTTTTGGTATTTCTGGCATTATGCCCCCTTGGATAGTTCTATTTTAAATATTAGAAAACGAAAATGCAAAATGGTTATTACTTGGTAAATCATCAGACGTCTACGTTTTGATATGCCTACTGCGGTCACATAATAACATACCCATTTAGTTCGGAAAAAATAATGCATAAAATCTGAAAAAAAAATCTGGGCCTTTCGTTTTTAATATGCCATTCTTAGCATGATGAAAACTGTCATTAAAATAAATCCAGAACAAGAATACGAAAAAGCTAGAAAAATAATTGAAGAGGCCAATATAATTAAGTTCTCACAAAATAGTGTCACCTCTCTCTCCGCTTCCGTAGATAACCTTATGACAGTGGCCAGAGTTTTAATGGAAAGAGAAGAGCGTAGACGCGGAGCGCGGAAACCACCAAAGGAGAATCCAAAATCTAAGGGTCGCAAAAAAGGTGAAAGACGTGACGACACAATCAAACTACCGTCGGACCGATACCCTGATTTAGAAGTTAACGAGGATATTGTACGCCCAGACACTCCACCAAAATGCCCCTGTTGTGGTAAAGAGATGAAGGAATCTGGTCTATTCGATATTTCGGAAAAATTAGAAGTCATTCCTAAAAAATATTACATTGAAAGGCAAAAGCGGGTCAAATATAACTGTGGCAACTGTTACGGTGGAATGGTTAACACCCCTGCAAAACCAAGTATTATTCCTTTATCAAACTATGGTGATAGTTTAATTATTGATAGCTCTCTCTCGAAATATTGCGATCTAATTCCGATGGAACGATACGCTCTTATGGCCGCCAGAGAAGGGTTGCGAGATCTTCCGCCTCAAAGTTTAATAGGAGATTCTCACCATCTTGCAGATTTTTTATCCGGCGTACTTGAAAAAATTAAAAACGAGACTTTGTCATCCAAGCATCCTGGCATAGATGAAACCACACATAAAATGCTCGAGGGTGATGATACTCAAAATTGGTATCTGTGGGGATTTTTTTGTAATCGTGCATGCTATTATGAGGCCCACAATACAAGATCAGGTGATGTGGTCAAAAATTTTTTAAAAAAATCCAATGCAGAGTCTTTAATGAGCGATGATTACTCGGGGTATTCGAAGGCAATAAGAGAAGTTAATGAGGAATGTAATCGAAATATAACCAAAGCTTTATGTAATGCTCATTCCTTTCGTTATTTTAGGGATGCGAGTTCTACTTGGAAGGATGAGTGTAAGTTGATCTTGGAGTGCTACGGCGAGATTTACGCTTTGGAAAGGCAAAAAAAATTGACCGTTTCTGGCGATGAGCAGCTAAAGCTTAGGCAGCAAATGATACCATTTTTTGAGCAAATAAAAGACCATTGTAAAAAACTAGTGGGGATGGGTGTGCGAGGCGGGTTGCTTGACAAGTCAGTGAATTATTTTTTGAGTAATTACAAAGAACTAACTGTTTGCACGCAAAATATTGCAATTGAATTAGATAATAATTTTGCAGAACAAAACTTGCGCCCACCGGTGGTCGGACGTAAGACGTGGTATGGCAGTCACTCAAAGCGAGGCGCTATCACTAACGCTGTTCTTTTTAGCATTGTACAATCTTGTAAAGTGAACAGGATAAATCCTCGTGCTTATTTTGCTTGGATTGTAAAAAGAATTCACGACAACAATGAGGTACTTACTCCGTACGAATATTCTGTTGAGGGGATTCAATAAACCGTTTATTGATTTGAGCGCCTTCAAAAAATAATGAGAACTCCGCCTGAGTCAGAATAATGTTTTTCCGATAATATGGACTAAATTTTGAAAAAACCCCTCTGTCGAGCCTTTTTGCGATCAAAACAAAACCTGTACCGTCGTAAAACAACACTTTGACGCGAGTTCTGTTCTTGTTGACAAATAAAAATGCATGCCCTGATCTGGGGTCTAGACCGATAGTCTCCTTTGTTCTTTTGTAGAGAGCATCAAAGCCGCTACGCATATCCACTGGAATTTTACTAGCAAATATTTTTATTCGTCGTGATGGGAGCATCTGCTATGCCGCCTTTTTAAGATATTCAATGAGGGTATCAACTCTTTTAAAACGAATTATTTTATCTTTTTCCTGAACCTCAATATCGCAGGAAAATGGAGAGGAAATAATCGTACTTGAAGGCCCCTCAACGTGTATCTCCTCGAAGGGGATAGTTCCACCTTCTCTTTTTAACTGTTTTGCTTTTCCTATCATTCTTGCCATTTTTTTCTGGTTACTGCCGATTCCTCGATAGAAATCTTTGGCAGTACCTGTCCAATTTTCCCAAGCAGATAAAACCTCAAGAAGAAGTTCGTCACTAACCTTGGTAACTCAGCCACTTTCACCTCTAAATGAAATCAATTTTTTCTTTAACACTTCTAAATCCATAATTCCCTCCGGCAAAAAATTGTTTTTAACGTTAGTATTTTATCGAAGGATTTAGAATTTCTACAAGGCGTAGACTTGTGATGTTTTACTTAATAAAATATTCAATCGATGGTGAAGTTTATGTATGCGCAACTACACTCGTCAGTACAGATTATAACGTTAACGACTTTGCCAAATTATATCACGGCCGTTGGGGAATAGAAGAGCTTTATAAAATTTCTAAGGAATTTATTGATGTAGAAGATTTTCATTCACGAACTGAACGAGGTGTTAAGCAAGAGGTCTATGCACATTTATTATTAATAAATATTGCACGAATTTTTGAGGCCGAGGCCAAGGACGATTTATTACCACTAAATACAATTGATAAACCTACCGAATTAAAGAACAGCTATTGGCAAGGGTTTTGTGAAAAATTACAGGAAATAAAAATAAATTTCAAAAATTGTTTGCTCGTAGTTGGAAGGTTTTTGGAGAGATTTTTATTAGGAAAGCAACTTATGATCAATGATTGGGTACCAAAAGTGATTGCTTCAATAAAACGGATAAGGTACCGAATAAGATTTGGTCGCCATTACCCTCGGCGTTCATTTAAACCTGGTAAAAAATGGATGAGAGCAACAGCTGTTGCTTGATAAAAAAATGGATGTTTGTAATTATGATTTTTAAAAAATATAGATTGGTGGTGGAATTTTACCTCAAAGTAATATTTAAAATTACAATTGTGACATATGACCTTGTTTTCTTGATTTGTCTGCATTTTGAAGGGGAAGTGGTTGATGGTCTAGAGTTTAAACCATAAAAAGTATAAGGGGATTATTCATAACCGAATGCCATTGTTTTGTGAAACCCTCCGTGAAAGCCCATTGTAGATAGCACGGCCACACTATTAAGTCTCAATGTCACTTTTCTTCGTAAAATCCTCTTCATTAATCAAATTAATCAATATTTTATCCAAATAAATCATCGATATTGATCATCTCATTTGTTGTCAAAAATTTTGGTCTCGACAATGGGGTCCACTATACCTATAACTAATAATTGCGGATTAGCAATTGCTAAAGAAAATAGACAATTGCTGAAAATTAAAACGGAAAAATAATGTTGTAAAGATAGAAATATTTTTATTCATCATATTGCAAATAAATACAATTAATGCTTCAATTCTCTTGTTTTTAGTGGGACTCATATTATCTCCTCTAGTAAATAATTTTCTATTCACAAACAATTTTTCCTCTTACGATGTTGACTTTTACTTTTGGTGATACTCCAGAGATACTCAGATCCGGACTATCAATATTCGAGGATCCAGCAGCTGCGGCGCTTGCAGGCAGAGGCAATGCGGCGGCAGCAACTATTTTATCCCAGATACAACTGGCCACACTGGAAGTTGGTCGTATTTCCGGTTCCGGATTGGCCATCAGCCAAATTAACAGATTTTTATTTATCTCAATATCTGTCGTAGCATCAACAATTCGCGCAGCTTGAAGTGATATCGTATCTATACCCAAACCAAGTATCATTTTGTGTTCATACATTCGTTCGAGCGTCATATAATTATCTTCCGCAGACCCAACTGGTATACCTACGCATAATTGTTGGGGATCACGATAAATTATTTTCGGAGAACATATCGCATTGAAACAGGTATTAATGGTTGAGAGCTGTTGTCCCAATGAAGGATATTCTGATTCCCATAGGATTAGTCCCAGCGCGAACACATCGGCGAGCATGGCCGCTTGAGCAGTGGCAAAAGGAGGAAATAAACTTTGGAAAAGTATTGGCATTGGCATTGGCATTGGCATTGCTGACGCGGGCGCCAAACTTTGGGTTGCCGGAGTTGGCGTGAACACACATCTTTTAGCGAAAAAGGGATCGATATAATTCACACTAGTGGTATTCGCCGGATTTATGTTGGCGATTTTGTCGAGGTATTTAGAATTACCAAAATCAGTAATTCGTGCATGATCACCATCGATTAGAATGTTTGTAGATTTTAAATCTAAATGAACTATTCCGTACAAATGAATCAGTTTTAAACCCGCTAACAGGTCTCCAATCATGTTATTGGATAATTTTCTGCCGCTTTGCTGTCTTCGCCAATCATTGAAATTTCCATCAGGATATGCTTTTTGCAAATACACATTGGGATTAATTTGTGAAATCGTTCCAACCACTCCTCTGTTTTCTCCTCCTGATCGTTGATTAATCATATCTAATAATTTTTTTTCTTCCTTAATTGTTTGCCGATAAAGATTATTTCGGGCGCGTTTTTTTGCCCGTTCTCCAGGGGTACCTTCTGATTCATTGCTGAGATTCAATCGAAGTACTGCCAGTTGTTCCTCCTTTTCAATATCATCAAGCAGTCCCCCCTTCCCCATGGTTACCAGTTTGTAAGTACCCAAACCGATAACTTGCCCACTATTGAAAACAAAATCACCATTTTCCATTCGCAACAATGAAACCTGATTACCGTCCTCATCATTACCTAAGGCAAATTCACCACTTTTGGGGAAAGTGTTTGGAAAAATAGTATATTCAATGAGTTTGGTCCAGTGTCCCCAGTAATGTTCCTGGTCGCGCATCCTTTTGTGCCTGTTGTGTCCACTGGGCCCGCTAGTCGATTTTTTGCTTTTTATAAATAATGCTAGTTTCTTTTCTTTTTCGCTCAAACTCTGTTGTTGGTAAGAGACACATTCCTGTACCAGATTAACGTCTTGTAAACACTTTTCATAATTCGTGAATGAAGGGGCAAGCGCCTCTGCACCCTCACATAAACGACACACCAAATTCAAAAAGTATGGCATTTTTCCTTGCACACATTCCTCTAACGTCAAATCTCGTACTAATTGAAACAAC
>JADGBS010000151.1 GCA_015231325.1 Oligoflexia bacterium
TAAAAATTACTACCCGCAGCGAGGAAGACAAACGCAATTTCCAGCAAAAACTTCAAGTCAAAGTTGGTAAATATCTTACCGGTGCCAGGAGTATGCAAAGCGCGTTAGATGAGATTGTAAAAGATCATTCAGTTGCTTTTTATATTTTTCAAGAAGGAGGTTTAATCCCACAAATTCCTTTCAGTCTAGAAAATATCACCCCAGTATTTGAACACGCCGAAAGATTTGCAGAGAATATCAACGCAACCGGAGGAGGAGCGTTGATTCGATCTATCACTGAGCCATATGATATGCTTGATAACTATCCGGTGGAAGTACTTCCTATTGAATTAGAAAATGCTCAGCAAGTTATTGAATCATTAAGCACTAATCGATATTCGAGCTTAGATGTCATTTCTAAAATTGAAAATATCTTTGCCCATTCATCTGAATATATTTTAACCAGTGATATTGAACAAGCATTAAATTTTGCTAGGGATCAACACGTAACCAATTTACAAATTATAAATAAATTCGCTGTCCAATGTTTTCGAGATTATGAAAACTGTAAACTTCCAAACAAAGAGGATGGTTTTGCGTTAGTAGCACTTCCACCGGTTAAGAAAAAGGACCAAAAAGACTGCTTGAAATGGTTGAACAAAGAGAGTTCAGGAGAAGTGTGTGGGATTGCAACATATTATAGTGCGCGAGAAAAAATATGCGGAGCAGAAAGTTATAACAGCGGTCAAGGTCCTGCATGTGGAGTAAAAGGATTTAACAAAAGTCGAGGAGCGGCCTGTGGGGTGGAATTATATTTTACAAAAAAAGATAAGGACATATGTGGTTTTGATGAGAAATATATGGGTAATTCAGGTCAGAGACATGGACTAGCTGCTTCCATAATTGATCAAAAAAAACAAGAGTGTGTGAATGCTGGCCTTGATGATTTAAGAGTTCAAGAAAATAATAACACCATGGGTGGAAGGGAACACAATATTCCGATGGCAACATTTACCTACTTTTGTCAAAAGTTTAAATCTTGCAGAAATAGCAATTTTGGAGTTGAACTCTACCGAGAGTGTTCTCATCCAGATTTTGGTACCATTTATGCTACGTGTGAAAATGCTGCTTTTGGAGTTAAGACTTATAAAGAATGCGAACATCCTTCTTTTGGTATCAAATCCTATAAAAAATGTAGACACGAAAGCTTCGGACGTGACTGCATAGAATATGCACAATAATTTTTATGGTCACTGCCTAGTCTCTCTATAGAGAGAGACTAGGCAGTATTTATATTTTATTTATGAGGTTTATCAATATGCATATCGGATATAATTTTATTATACTTTGTTTTATTTTTTTATTGGTTGCGTGCAACAAAGACGACGATGCAATTACTCAACCAATAAATCCTAGCATAAATGATGATGAAGCGAAAGACTGTTCTAATGCCCAACGATACGATGAAGTACTTAAAAAATGCGTGAATATTTGTACTGAGAATGAGTTTTTTGATATAACAACGGAAGGTTGCCGCAAGACAATGCCGAATTCTATAGAAGAAAAAATTTGTCAAGGTGATCTAGCTTTGGACAAAGTTACTAGCAAATGTGCTTGCTTTGGAAGATCGAAAGAAGATCCAATAAACAAAAATTGCGTTTGTGAAGCAGGGGCACACTATAGTAAAATTGATGCCGATTGTGTTTGTTATAATCAAAATAAATTCTATAACCCTCTATACTCTAGGTGTACATTATTTTGTAAAGAAGGCGAAGAACTTTTTATGCTCTCAAATGGTGAGTTTCAACTATGTGTCCCTAAATGCAAAAATGGTTACTTTTATAATTTGAGTGAGTCCATGTGCGTTCAAAAATGCGAAGGAAATTCTTATCGAAAAAGTGGAGAGGCAGCTTGTTCTCCTGGAAAACAATTGACACTCACAGAGGGCTTTTCATCGATATTACCATCACTGAAAATTGAAAAAGATCTCGTAATATGCCTAGTGGTAGATCCAGAACTTAAAGACAATGCAAAAAAAATCGCCATAGAAAGAAGTAAAGAGATTACTCGTGAATCTATTAATAAATGGTTAGAACCTCTAAGAAGTTTCGGTAACCAAATATTTAAAAAAGAATTTACTTTTATCGAAAGCAATGGATACGGATGCGATCCATCTCCAAATATGGTAACCATATTCTTTCCTTGGCCACAAGAACAAATGAACGATGCTTGCGGGGCAAAAGGAGCGCCTGGATGTGCCAATTGTGGGAGCAAAACAATCCATTTATCCGCAAATTTAAACGGTACTGAACGAGAAGTACCAGTATTTATGCACGAACTGGGACATCTTTTTGGTTTTGATGACCAATATATTCAAGGTATCCATAAAGAACCTTGTCGTGATGGATATGGCCTATACACGACAGTCATGTGCTATGAAGGCATTCATTTGAAACCTGCGGATGTAGAAGGGATTCAAAATCTGTATTGTCGGTTTTTCCAAAATGAAGATCCTGTTGCATGTGCAGCGTTACAACAGCGATTTTCTTTTGCTGCGATATCTTCTTCATAAGATAAGGATATAGATAAGGGCATCGGAAACAAAAAACGACTATCCACATTTTCTTCCAAATCCACCAATAGCTTTTCTATGAAGCAAAGGTCTACTGGTACCTTTCGTTCCCTTCCGCTTTAAGGGTGAGGAGTTACAAATATTTTAGTATTTTTTAATATTTGCCGAAACATCAAGAGTGAGCGTTAATGATCGTAAAAAATTATTATTTGGCCTCAACAGTGGCCAATAAGAAGGAGGTTTTTATGAGAAAAATTTTATCTTTGCTATTACTTTTTTTACTTGTCTCTTTTTATGGATGTGGTTCGGATGGTTCAGCGCCAGCAGCAAGTACATCTACAGCACTACCTAGTGCTAAGATAGGTTGCGGATCTACTGGGACTGAGAGTTGTGTGAAATAGTTTAATAAAATTATTGATATTAATAAAAAAATTCGGGAGAGAAAGAAGATGTTTTCAAAAAAGATATTTATTGTTTTTTCTTTAATACTTTTGATAGTAGGTGGATTTTTGGTCGTAGATAAGAGAGATATTACTCAATCTAAATCTAAATCTCAAAATCAAACTTCAAAACTGGCCAAGCAAATGAAGTTTTTTAGAAGTAGTTTATCTGATTTCGTCATTGCTAATACTCATGCGGCCGAACAGACTATGACTGAACAGTTTGCTCAATTCGCTAGAATGTTCTTTTTTATGATTGCCGGTTATCCAGGAGTAACTGAAACTGCTGATGCACTAACCGTTACAGATAGCAGTCCATTTTATACCCTCAACAACCGAGATGATTCCCCTTGCACGCCCACCATCGGTGCTGCAAATTGCGATTCTGGCCCACCAGCTGGTATGTTATCTCTCTACAATCAGATAATTCTCGGTTATCATGATCCAGATTGGAATGGAGTCGCTGGAGTTTTGGCAAGTCAAGGATATAGAACTTGTGAATCAATTCCTACCACGAGTACTGACATCAGTCCCCTTGCTTCCGCCTTAACAGGTAGTAGGACCTTAACTGTAACTGCAGACACCCCAATTAAAGTAATTCCAACTGGACAAACTGGTGCTGGCAGCGCGTATGATCGTAGATTGGAAGTTACATTTGGTGAAAGTGGCCTCACGCATAAGTTTGTAGTGGAATTAAAATGCCAAACAGCTGCTCAAGTAGCGGATGGAAAAATTCAACTTTATATGGCAATGGCCTTTACAGAAACTACTGGTACTAGATATATTGAATTTTACGTCGATAAAAATGATTTAGCGGCCCAAAAATACCAAATGTTTATGAAGATGGATAGCACGGCCACCGGTGGAGACCAATTAATGGGGCTTAATATGAACATCAACGGCACCGCCAATACTTTTAATTATGATATGGTGATGACCAGTCAGGATACAGCAACCTCATACACAGGCATGAGATTCAATGTGGCCGGAGACGTGACCAATGATGATTTCACTCTAGGATTGCAAAATAGTGGTGAATTGACATCTTTTACAGCAATTGCTGCTGCCGCTGGATCAACCAGTACAGCGGTTACTCACACCTTTACCTCTTGTAACAACTGCCAAGGACCACCAAGTGATAAATATGTAGTCTTGTGCTTACGTGGAGATGGAACTGGAACCTATAGCGGTCCAACCAATGCAGATATATTAACAGGAGCTGCGTGTTCTGGTCTATCTTTAACTGAAAATACTTCTGCTCCTGCTATCGATACAAATGGTACTTGGTCTCTCGCGTGGGTTGCAGGTTCTACGGGACTAAATGCAAAGATATGGGATGGTAATTTTTAAAGGTTCTTGAGATGGACATTTACTCATACTGATTTTTTTCAAACAAACACCCCTCTTGCGCTTTCGTGAAGTGCTTATCTGGCAAACAAAATTTATCTTGCCAATTATGTTCTACCACAGTTCTTATGGTAAAATGGGTTCTGTCGTTTTAACTTTTCAAAAGCACTGCTACTCGCCAGGACTTTTTGCATTTTAGGTGACGGATATTCGTTGGTTCGATATACCTGACCCCAATGATTAGCACCATTTCTCAGGACATGTTGTAGTTGTAGGATTTTAATTGGAAAAAAATTGGTGGTGCTTTCCAGCACACGAGGTGCTGTACCTTGATTGGTCGTCGCTTTTTTAGGTTGGACAGAATCCACAACTAACACTTAGGTTGAATTCTGCACGAACGGCCCTAGCGACGATGGTTGCGGTGTATAGATCGGATTGTGACTCACTAGTCCAGATTCCAAAAAATATTTCGAATGGAGTTGCCCCGTTGAGTGCATGGTGATGGATTCTGTTATTGTATTCGTCCAGATATTGATCAACAGCTTGTTGCACATTATCCTTGGAGTTTAGATGCATACGAAAAAGCCAGTGGTGTTTCAAGGAACGGAAGAGTGCTTCGATCATACTATTGGAGAATTCCACATCAATTTGAGCAATAGTGCGAATCACTTTCCCCGAATTAACCAGTGAACTACCCGCTACCATCGCTAACTGGATTTTTTCCAATTTCACTTCAGCAGAATAAACTATTACAATTTATTTGGTTATAGCTAGGTTTTTTTAGTGCAGCTGTTGCTTCTGTATTTTTTCTCTGAGCGTTTTCCGGTCAATTCCCAAAATATTTGCAGCTTTGCTTTTGTTATCGTTCACACTATCTAAAACCTTGCGGATGTATTCGGTCTCAACTTCAATTAAAGTTTTTTGCAAATCAGCAAAATCCCATCCCCGCGACACTTTCATATAAGAGGGCAGGTCTTTGCTAGTAATTATTTCATCTTCGTCCATGATCAAGCATTTCTGAATCGTATTTTCTAATTCTCTGACATTCCCTGGCCAAGAATAATTTTTAATTAACACTAGTGCATCATCGGACAGAAGAGGAGATGTTTTACCCATTTCTTTAGAGTATTTATCGATGAAATATTTTGATAGAATCAAAATATCATCTTTCCTTTCTCTTAACGGCGGAATCTCTATAGTGATTACATTGAGTCGATAATATAAATCTTCTCGGAATTGTTTTTGATCAACCAGGGTTTTTAAATCTTTATTGGTGGCAGCGATTACTCGTACGTCGACCTTCTGCGCTTTTTTTTGTCCGAGCATATACACTTCTTTTTCTTGTAGTACTCGTAATAGCTTTGCCTGCATTGGCAAGGGTAATTCCCCAATTTCATCCAAGAAAATAGTTCCACCGTCGGCAGTTTGGAAAAATCCCAAACGTGATTCGGTGGCCCCCGTGAATGCTCCTCGTACGTGACCGAAAAGTTCACTTTCGAAAAGATTTTCGGGGATGCCCGCACAGTTGATAGGGACAAAGGGAGATGCGGAGCGTGGACCTCCATAGTGGGTGGCCCTCGCAACTAATTCTTTGCCGGTACCACTTTCTCCAGTAATTAAAACAGTGGCATTTAAAATTGTAGCTTTTTTGATACTTTGAAACAATACCTGCATCTTTGACGAATGCCCAATCATTCCCCAAAAATTTTTTTGGTTTGAAGATGCACTACTATTTACCAGCAATCTTTCCTGGATCCGCAGTTCTGCATTTTTGACTGCGGTTATTAGTTCTTCATTGGTAAAAGGTTTTGTAATGTATTCGTGCACCCCCTTTCTTACCGCCTCAATTGCGCTGTCGATGGTAGCATAACCAGTTACCATAATAGTTTCAATTTTAGGATGATTACCATTTGCGTATTCCAATAACTCCATGCCGTTATGCTT
The DNA here is from genome assembly GCA_015231325.1 of Oligoflexia bacterium. Classification (GTDB taxonomy): domain Bacteria; phylum Bdellovibrionota; class Bacteriovoracia; order Bacteriovoracales; family Bacteriovoracaceae; genus JADGAN01. Next base: position 6,283 of record JADGBS010000151.1, read on the forward strand.
TGGCATTTTGTAGTCAGTAATAATTATGGAAATATCGGTATTTTTTAAGACAGCTATCGCATCAGCTACACTATTAACAGTAAATGTCTTATAGTGATACTCGGCCAGATTTCTGCTGATAACTTCCAAAGTGTTAGGAGAATCATCTACTACCAAGATTTTAAGTAGGTTTATGCTAGAATCGATATTTTTCATAAGGGGTCCTTGAAACTACTCATTGAAACTACTCCTTAAAAATACTCCAATTTATAAATTTGCAAGCGGAAGAATTATTTCGAAGGTTGAGCCTTCTCCCGGAAAACTATGCACATTGATTTTTCCTTTATGTGACTGAATAATACCGTAGACTACGGCCAGACCTAGTCCAGTCCCTTCGTTGATATCTTTGGTAGTAAAGAATGGAAGAAAAATTTTTTGTAGGGTATCGGTGCTCATTCCGATTCCGGTATCTTTAACCATAATCATGACTTCTTTTTGGTTCACAACACTTTGTAGTAGTAGCTCTCCTCCATCAGGCATCGCTTGAATTGCGTTTACTACAAGGTTCACAACTACCTGTTGGATTTGTCCACCATCAGCAATAATTTTAGGCGATTTTTTATCAAACTTAATTTTTAAAACGATTCCTTCTTTTTCACACCTGGATTCGAATAAAAACACGACATCATTTAATAGAGTATTTAAATCAAGCATTTTCCCCTGCCCAAGATCTTGTCGTGCAAAAGTCATTAGTTTTTTTATGATACCGCGGGCATAAAGTGCAGCTTTTTCAATTTTATAGATATCATTTTTATTCTCGGGGGATAAGGTCTTAGAACCTAAAACTAATTGTGCAAAACCTAAAATATTGCCGATAGGTTCACTTAATTCGTGAGTGATTCCCGCTGCCAGTTGTCCGATAGTCGATAAACGATCTGCGTGCAATAACTGTGCGTTCAATTGATTTTTTTCATGGTGTGCATTAATCAAAGTACTGAGAGTACGGGCGATGCTATCTACTAATTTTTGTTCTTCCTTTAAAAAAATTTCTTTGGATTTTGAAGTTTTCGATGAAATAGAACTGACAAAAATTTCAAGTTTTCCTCGAGGTTTATCATTAACCAAGATAGATGAACTTTGTTTAAAAATTGATTCCTTGAAATTGGTCGATAAATATATTTCATCATCAAAATAAATTCGACATGAAGTTTTTTCCGGCCATTGCCACCCAGAGGGAATAATATCGGCAACGTCGGTGAATATTTCATTTAGTCCTTTCGCTGCAGTGATTATTTTGGCCACGTTATACATGCACTCTAACTCTTTTGTCCGCTCCTTTATGCTATAGAGGTAGTATTGTTTTTCGTTGATACTTAATTTCGGAGAAGATTTTAAACAGGGTGGATGTTTTCTTTTTGTTTTTGTTTTTGGCCGGTGGGGCCCAGTTTTGAGAGTGGTCTGCCTTTTCATCTTTCTTTACGTTCAACCCGATTAGTGAGGATGGTATTGCACAATGCAAATTTTATTATACCAAACCCTGGTCGATCATGGCATCCGCAACTTTAATGAAAGCAGCGATATTTGCACCGACAACATAATTGCCTGGAGCGTTATAGGCCGCTGCGATATCTGAGCATAATTGATGAATGTTACTCATGGTACTTTTTAGTCTAGAATCTATCTCCATTTTGGACCAATGGGTCCTTCCGGCATTTTGGCCCATTTCTAATGCGGAACAAGCAACTCCTCCCGCATTGGCGGCCTTCCCAGGAGCAAACAATATATTACTTTTAATGAATAGCTTCACTGCTTCGTTGCTACACGGGATATTGGCACCTTCGGCCACGCATTTGACGTTGTTTTTTAGTAGTGATAGTGCATCTTCTTCCAATAATTCGCCCTGGGTTGCGCATGGAAGTGCGATGTCGCATTTTACACCCCATGGACGTGAATTGGGATAGAATGCCACTTTGAATTTATCCGCATATTCTTGGACCAAATCGTGACCGTTAATTCGCATGGTCAACATGTAGTCAATTTTTTCCCCTGTTACTCCTTCCGGATCGTAGATAAAACCATCCGGCCCGGACAAGGTAACTACTTTTCCCCCAAGTTCGTTCACCTTTTTGACGGCCCCCCAAGCAACGTTGCCAAATCCAGAGACGGCCACAATTTTATCGGCGACACCATCTTTGATGGTACCTAGCATTTCTTCGACAAAATAAACCAAACCGTATCCAGTTGCCTCTGGACGGAGAAAGCTGCCTCCCCAACTGAGACCCTTACCGGTGATGACCCCGTTAAAGGTGTTGGTAATTCGTTTATATTGTCCAAATAAATATCCAATTTCTCTGGTGCTGACACCAATGTCACCAGCAGGAATATCTGTTTCTGGTCCGATATGTCGATAAAGTTCCGTCATAAAACTTTGACAAAAAGACATAATTTCTAAATCTGTTTTACCTCGGGGGTCAAAATCCGATCCCCCTTTTCCTCCTCCAATAGGTAGCCCGGTTAATGCATTTTTAAAAATTTGCTCGAAAGCTAGACACTTCATTATGCTTAAATTTACTGATGAATGAAAACGTAGCCCACCTTTGTATGGGCCCAGTGAACTATTAAATCCAACTCGATAACCAATATTAGTTTGAACTTCGCCGTGATCGTCTTTCCATGGAACTCTAAAAATTACCACGCGTTCTGGAGTAGTGATTCTTTCTAAAATTTTTAATTTTTTATAAACTGGATTTCTATCT
>JADGBS010000152.1:0-6638 GCA_015231325.1 Oligoflexia bacterium
AGAGAATAAAAATGAGTTCAAAATTAGCGACGCTTATCGATATTCTAGAAAGGAGAGATGGTAATGAGTTTGAGTCGTTCACTAAGTGTGATTTGCCCTTAACTTCTTCTCGGCTTTTAGATGAACTTTTGCAGGACCCATTTTCAAAAAGGCAACTAGAAAAAATCGCGATGTTATCATGGTTGATTTTCGTAGAGTTAAGCGGAAGAAGCTTTGGCGAACCTTCTCACTTTGATGTTGCTGGGCCATACATTTCTTTACAAAAGTACACCTATTCTTGGGGGCGTCTCTCCAGAAAAAATATCCCTTTTGAAGAATGGAGTGACTTAGCAGCAGAAGGTATTAATTTGCTCAAAAAACTATTGAAGGAAAACAAGTTGGAGTACTTTGAAACCGATTCGCGTTACCAAAACTTTAAAAAAAGATTTACGGAGAGGCATGAGGAGTTGAGATTGAAAAAGGGATATTCGAAACTGAACGAATTTATGGATGATTAATAGAGGTAAAATCCTCTCCAGGAGTAAATATAATTATTACGAAAGTTGCACCGAAAGAAATGAATAAGTCCTTCGTTTGTTTAAACATAACTGCATATGCCTATTTTGTGATTGCGACTGTCATACTTCTTGCGCCATTCATGGGTATAGGTAATAATAAATTGCCCTTTCTATCGCTTAACATTGTTGGATTTGTGATCGGCTTTTTTATTCTAAAGACGAACAAAAACCTTCAAAAAGGAAAATACTGGGCGTGGATTACAAGCATTATCATTTCTGGATTTATGATAATGAGCATATTCATTTTTTTGGGTATTCCCTGTCTATTGGGACTGATCAATAAAAGTTCAAGATTATTTTGCAGTAACCAATATTGAATACCGGTTTCGTAGTCAATAAGAGGACAAGGTTCGTTGTGGGGATACCCATACCTACTATATCCTTCGGCATATTGTTATGTGGTAGAGCTACATCTATAGTATCGAAAGTTTCCTTTTTTTACTGACTCTTTCGTTTCGCTTGAAATTTAAAAAAAATCATTTGACGTAATCTCTTGGTAAATATACAAACAGAGACATTCGAAATGTCTCTGTATTTGATCCATTGATCAACAGGTATTTATCCTTTATTAATCCGTGGAGGGGATTGGAGCTTTTATGTCTCTCAAATGGTTAGTTGTTTTGGGTCTTTTTTTTATTGGGGGATGGAATCTTGATTGTCGAGGGTCTGAGGATCAGGATTATCAGGAAATTCGTGTTGGTGAGAATAAAAATGTCTATGTCCCATTACAAGATGTACCAGAATCAGACTGGTATAGGATGTTACATCCAACCCATATTAACCAGAACAATCTTGATTTTTCGCGTATTTCAGAAATACAGGGAGGGCTTAATCTTTTTAGTAACTTCTTCTCTGACATTTCAGAATACAAGTCAAAACATAGATACAAGTCGCTTCGTGATCGGATGACAGGGGTGAGAAGCCAGCAAAGAGGTACATGTAATGTTTTTGCTGCAATAGCGATATTGGAGTTTGAACTTAGAGAAGATCTTTCAGAGCAATGCCTTGCATATTTTTCCTCTGGACATGACGGTGGCTCTGCTAGTGACCGTATCCAGTGGGCAAAGATCAATGGTGTTTATACGGAGCGAGATTGTCCCTTTTCTAAATATCGTAACGATATCCCAGATCTTAGCGGCGCAAAAAAAATTGATGTTACCGAATCTTTTGAGTACAAACGTCAAAGTGATGATTCTATGAGCATTATTAAAAAGGCCATTGACAAGGGTTATCCCATAACTGCTTCTGTTTGGGTATCCAGTCCTTCGTGGGATAATTTTGATGATAACTCAATGATCACGATGCCTAGTGAATCGGAAATTAAACAATATTGTAGTTCTCAAAATGATCTAACAAATGTTAACGGTAAAAAAAGATGTGGGGCCCATGAAGTAGTAATAACAGGATACGATGAGGATACTCAGAGCTTTGAATTTAAAAATTCATGGGGGACTAAGTGGAAGGATGGTGGATATGGACGGATAAGCTATGATTATTGGTATAATATGAGAATGGGTAATAGTACACATGTTTATTAGTTCGAAATAGTAACAATAGCAAATCACAGTAGGTAGGTAAAGATTTTCGCAGGGAAAAATCTCGTAAACTCTAACAAGTAGTGGTGAAAATGAAAAATATAGTTGATAGTATTTTAAAAAATTTTTTTAGCTTTTTCTTGTTATTAGCGTTAATAAGTGGATGTAATTCGAATGAGAATTTAAAAAATGGTAATCAAGATGAAGTTTCAAATTTGGATGAAATTCCCTTGTGTAATGTAAATCAAAAGCAAATAAAACTAAGACTGGATACAGAAGAACAATGTCGGCTTCAGCAAGTACATACGGATAGTCCACCTTATAAATTATCCATTAGTGAAGATAAGGATTTTGTCGAATTGAAGAAATACTTTACTCATGATAACTATGAAGGCTGTTGGAAATTAGGACATACGGGGTGTGACTTTGTCGCCAATATAATTATCAAGCCTAAAATTGCAGGAAAATCAATTCTACAGTTGAAAAGCGCAAAGTCTTGGTATAGCGAAGAAGACGTGAATCTTGCCTATGATATTGATATGAATTCCTACACTGGACCCTATCCAGTCTTAATTAAAAACAATGGCTCGTATCTATTCAGGGAGAATGCTAGAAGGGAGGTAGTGTCAATTAAAGTTAAACTCAATGAATTGCAGAAAATTTTGGCAGGTAATCCTTCTAATCTTGAGAATAATCAATGGGTGAATCTATGTGAGATAATAGCATTAAATGACGAACATAATAGTTTGATGAGCATTTGGGAATACGAAATTATTGCGGAGTAGAAGGTTTTTGGCAACTAAGGGCATAGGAAATTAACTAAGAAAAAATCGGCGTTCTTATTTAGAGTGTCCCAATGCCCACAATTGCATATCAGGTAATGGTAGAAGAAAAACGTTAACTAGCGTCTGTATAAATGATTGCTCACTAATTACCATTTTGCTTCCCACGCTTTATAAGTAGTATCACTGGATGAATGAAAAAAAACTTTTTTTTGATACTCGTGTATGAATTTAGTTAAAAGCGGAGTTAAATTCTCTTTTGTGATAGGCTTTTTTAAAAAGTAATCAATATGATGTTTATCATTAATGCATTTTATTGTTAAGTCTTCATTGGAATATCCGGTAAGCATTATCAGGTATGTGTCATTTAATATCTGCCTCGCTTTCTGTAAGAAATCTAATCCTTCCATCTGTGGCATTTTTTGATCAGAAATTATTATCCAGGGATAAATTGTTGAACTATTACTATCTGTAATTGCTTTTTCAATCGTTGTGGTAAAAGAAGGATGGTTACTTATTTTTTTTAAACATTCATTAGGGTCATTAAATGTCACCAAATGGATGTTGCGTGGAAGTAAGGTCTCAAATGTATCTAGAATTCTTTGTTCGTCATCGACATAGACGATAACTGGTGCAATGTCAGTCATAAAAACCCCCGTAAAATTATATGCCTTTATATTCTAAAGGCAGTGTAATTTGAATTTTAGTTCCGATTCCTTTCTGACTTTCTATTTTAACTAATCCGCCTTGATTTTCAACTTCCCGTTTAATTGTAAACATTCCCAGCCCCGTACCATCAACCCCTTTTTTTGTAAAAAAAGGGGTTCCTGCTTTCATTAATTCTTCCTCATCCATACCAACACCGTTATCAGCTACGGTCAATAAACATTTTGAATCAGAAATGTTTTTTAAATCAATAGAAATCATACCTGTAGCAACATCTCTTGTGGCATAGATAGAATTTTTTAATAAATTCAAGACAATTTGAGACATTCCACGAGCACTGCCCCATAGTATGACTGAATCACACCGCACTTCGATTTTTGTTTGTGAAGATTTCTGAATAGATACCAACCGGACACATGCATCGATTATTTTTCTGAGGTCGATTTGTGATTTTTCAGATTCATTGACGCCGGCATGTGTAACGATACTATCGGCAGTTAATTGAATAGCTGATAGACCGTCCTCTAAAATAGCTACAAATTTATTATTGCATTCTCGCTTTATACCCTCAAGAGAATTTCTAGAGTAGCATAAAGCATTATTGATTTCATGAGCTATGCTAGCTCCAATTATTTTTTCCTCATCCATTTTAGATTGTTGTGCAAGTAATGCTTGCTGCTCTACTATCTTTGTCTCCAATTCCTTGTTCTTTAAGTTTATAACTTTTGCTACTAGAGATTTTTCTTTGAAAAAATGAAATATTAATAATGCAGCAATGGATACAAATAATTCGCTGATCATCCAGTCAAAAACAGTGTATTGTATCCATAAACTCTTAGATGCATAAAACAAAATAATCAAAAAAACAGAAGGAACGATAAAAGAGTGTTCTACTGCAAGAAAAAAGAATAGTGGGCAATACATTATCCACTTTGGTTGAATAGGACGACCCAATGTCATTGCGTAACAAAAGGCCAGAGACAAAAAAGTCCCGGCCATGTAATACAATAATTTAATAACAAAATGTCTATTTGAAAAATATGTTATTATCGACAGTACGCTAAGAATCAATGCACACACAATTCTAAAGATTAACCAATCTATATGATTTGCAAATTTATAATCTTGAGTGGGATAGGCAATTAACATAAGAACAGCAAAACTCAACATGATCGATATAGAAAATTTCTTTGTTTTAGATAAGGTATCTTCAAGAACTTTAGTCTTGTATTCAGGGGATATCAATAATAATGGGTTATAAAAATATATCAGTATATTTTTTAGTCTTTTATTCATTCTTTTTTTTCAGGAAAAATTTATTTTTATTTTTTCTAAACCTCACTAATTTATTTTATAATCTTATCGTGTAGTTGATTCTGGAACTTTAATAAATAATGGGAGCATTATGGATTATGATTTAACTTATTCAAGGAATTTTGGTCTATTTACAAAGGAGCAACAAGATAAACTAAAAAAATCTAAAGTTCTTGTTGCTGGAGTTGGTGGTGTTGGAGGTATCCAGGCAGTTACATTGGCAAGATTTGGAATAGGCGAGTTAGTGATATTTGACCCTGGAAAATATGATGAACCAGACATGAATAGGCAATACGGTGCTATGTCCAGCACTATTGGAGAGTATAAGGCCAAAGTGATGGCGGACATTATTCAAGATGTTAATCCGTCAATTAAAATAAAGCACTTATGTTATGCTCCTGAAAAAGAAGAATTATTTAATTTGATGAAAGGCTGTGATATCGTAGTAGATGCTATAGAACATATTTGCTTTACCTACAAAATAGAATTTGCATACACCGCAAGGAAGCTTAATTTATATAATTTGACAGCGCCAATCCCTAGCTTTGGCACCATGATGATAATTTTTGATCCAAAAGGGTTAACTCTGGAAAGTTTTAGTAAAGCTCCTGACGATAAAAAAATTTGGGATAGCTATATTATTCCTTGGGATGAAATTGTTCTCAAAGCTCCTGGGATGGAGGCCCTGAAATCATTTCGAAAAAGAACAATTCCATATATAGCCACCTGTGCTGGTGCTGCCGCAATAAGTGGTGGCATACTGGCAAGTGAAGTTGCTTTCATCTTAAGCGGTTTACGACATAAAAAAGATATTGTTTGTGCCCCCCATGTTACATGTATAGATACTTTAAGAAGAGAATATGTAATCACTGAATGAAACCACTAGCTAAATTAGTATCAGGTTTTAGCAATTTTTGTAGGTCTATTGGAAGAATCGTCCCTTAACTTAAGATGATCTGCCAATTTTTTAAAATATCGTCCCCATATTTGAGGGGATATTCCACGACCATTTATAATATCAAGGATATTAAGTATTAAAAGTTCATGCTTTACAGGAGTAACTGGGTGAATAAAAGATGTATTTAATTTCTTAAATCCAATTTGTTCATAAAATTCCAACTCCTTGTTTTTTGCAGATACGATTAAATAATTTTTACGTGCTAAAATAGATACTAAGAATATGTGATTTATTAACTCATACGCGACATCAGCCCCTCTATACTCTCCGTCTACGCACAGTCTACTGGCCTCTGTTACTTCTTGCGGATTTGGTAAGTTTGATGGGTAGCAAACATATTTACTGTTTTCATGTTGGTCATAAGAATTTGCTAAGTTTAGTCTAGTTGATCCAACGATCCGCCCTTTGTGCTTAACAATCAAGATATGAGCATTCAGATCATAAGCATCAGACATATCGGTATATGATATTTCTTTATTCTTGCAAGAAGAAAAACATTTTGCTCTTAGCTTTAAGACATTTACAAAATCTTCGGCATTTTTTACATAAGTGAAATCAAGTGTCTTTGAAATTTTATCTACATGAAATCCTTCTTTTTTTAAAGATTCAACAGTGACTTCAGAAGCAAAATGTAACAAATATTCGGCAAAAGCAGTAATGACCTTGTCATCAGTCAAAGAAAATTCACAACCAAGCAATACAGCATCATCATCTTTTGTTGTTGTTAAATATTTTATTGTAAGTTTCAATGTAACACTACCAACCATAGGTAACGAAATTGTCGAATCTAAAACCATTCCCACATGCAAAAAACGATTTCTTAGAC
>JADGBS010000152.1:6708-8828 GCA_015231325.1 Oligoflexia bacterium
AAGGGGATTAGGGGCCATTGCTGTAGGCATGTATTCCACAGAACAGTTGAACCTATGTTTATTTCTTTTTTCACCATCGATAGTGTTCGACGAATTTTTTTGAAAAGTTCTAAATCCAATACGACGTTTATTCTTGGTGTTATATATGGGAACGCTATTAATCTTTAACCTGAAATCATTAATGCACAATAAGATCTCATAAGTTATTTGTTGATCGAATTTAATTTCATGGGTATTAGTTATTTCTATCCCAAAAGGGGAGTAAGCATTGATGTGAAAATCTATCCATCTGTTTTTTATTTTAACTTTTGCAATGTAATTGGAATCGTTTATTTTTTCTGGAAAAAAAGGCGAATGCAATAGTAGGTTTTCATCTCCAAATATGTCAGTTTTCATGATTAAATTCTCATTAAAAATTTACAAATTCAGTCCTATCCTAAGACTTAACGGAACGATTGTAACAATTATTAATATTTTTCTCGTTATGGTGATAACTGGACGATTAGTGTCGGTAAAAACGGGGCAGTTTGCAAATTTGCCCGAAACAGGCTGGTGATGGAGGGGTTTTGTGGCCCTAAATGGAAAATAACGGCGAACTTATTTTAAATATAGGGGGGGGGGGAATCTCCTCCATATTTTGATTTGACATTGGTACCGTATATGGTACCATGCAAGTCATGAGTAAACGTGACAAACTTTTGGAAAAAATGCGAAGAAATCCTAGAGATAATTGGCAAATCGAAGATTAAAAAAAACTCGCACACGATTATGGAATGACAATAAGACAACCAGGAACAAGCCACGTGACATTTACAAAAGAAGGATCTGAAATTCGGCTAACTGTACCATCGCATAAACCGATAAAACCAATTTATATTAAAAAATTTGTAGAACTCATAAATAGATTAGAAGAGAAGGAAATTACAAATGACTGAGTTAAAATATCCAGCAACAATCAGACCAATACCTAAGGAGGATGGGGGGGGGGTATTTGGTCGAGTATATGGATCTGCCAGGGTGTATGGCCGATGGTGAAAGTGTGGAGGAGGCGTTAGAGGAAGGAGCTGACGCAGTAAGGGCCTGGATCAGATCTGCCAAAGAAGACGGCACACCAATCCCAAAACCAAGTCTGTTAACCAAATATAGCGGACAATGGCGAATCAGAGTACCCAAAAGCTTACACGCCCAACTTGATATGAAGGCCAAAATGGAAGGTGTAAGTATAAACACTCTTGCAGTAACGCTACTAGCAGAGGGTATGGGAAGAAGATTTGAAAGGAAGCACGGCAGAAAATCATAAATTTCCGTTACTTTTTTGCGACAATTTAGAATATTCTATATTTCTAAAAGTTTAAATAGTCAAAAACTTCATATAAATTTGATTATGTGAAGGGTTTAGATTGGCGACAGCGCAGATTCTGCCAATTGTCTGATTTTTGTCACCAAAACCTCTGTATATAGATATATATACATTATACCAACTTCTGCTCATCAATCCACACGGAACATTTGGACCTTTACTTGGTATACCACAGATGGTGTCAGGGGGGTTGATCACATCACTATCCCTCCCTCTTGTATTGAAATCTTAATGTCAATCGCGCCGGCCACCTCCCTGCCTTATTTTAATTCCATAAACAACTTTCAGTGACCGCTGAAAGTTGTTTATGGTCCCGAAAACAGTTCTCTTGAAAATATATAGCTTCCAGAGGTTTATTGCTCAATAACGGGACTTTTCAAGACCGTGACATCCATCCCCCTATTCTCCTCAAACTGAAAAACGACGTGTGCGTTATAATGGCGTATGTACTTCACAAAAAGCATGTGGAATTGTCTCGATATTAATTATTTGAAAAAGGAGTTCTAATGAGAAAAAAAATTAAGATTTTGGTTTTTTTGATTTGTCTTATGTCCACAGCAAGCGTACTTGGTGCAGCAGCGGGCGCTGCTGCACCAAGAAGTGGATCATCCACGTGGGGTACAGCACCCAGAATGAGTTTGATTGAACAAAATAAAATGGGGCTTAACACTCTTCTTGGTGAAATCGATGTACTTCCTTTCTGTCTGAATAACATAGTTTCCGAGATGGTATATTCACTGTTACCTTCATCAATTTCCGC
>JADGBS010000153.1 GCA_015231325.1 Oligoflexia bacterium
ACCGACAGACAGAACCCTTGGCAAATAAACGTTTTTGCCTCTTTTCGAAGTTATTTAAGTTGGACTATTATCGGATGGCGACGGTCGTTTATGGGGGACAGTTATTAACGACTGCTATTTGATAAAGGAGAAATCTTTAAATGTGTTCAAAAATAGCTAAATTGTCAAATTGGCAACAATTTATTTTTTTTATTTCCATGGTGTTTTCGCTAATACCAACATCCATATTAGCTATAACAGATGAATATATTCCAGAATTTACTAGACCTAAAACTTTTGACTTTATTACCAACGTACCAAACACTTTAGTTACTTCTTGGCAAAACTCTTTCAATACAAAACCAGAGACTTTGTGGTTCTGGGGGGCAATAGCATCTTCCACACTTTTGTTATACATCTACGACGAAGATATCCTGAATGCTTGTCAACACCTTGGTAGAAGTGTGCATTTGGGAAATGATGATCATACTAAACCCATGATTAAATATAAAAATACTAGTATTTTTCGTGGACCAACCGATGCGGGGTCCGCTCTTTATTTCTTAGGAGATGGCTGGATGCATTCGTTTATAGGTGCCGGTTTCGTAATTTCGGGGGCAATCACCAGCAACAATCGCGCACTACAAACGGGAAGTCAGCTTTTTCACGGATTAATTTCTTCTACTATACCCAATCAAGTTGCTAAGCGAAGCTTTGGCCGCGAGAGTCCTTATCGTAGATCACATTATCGTGGTAAATGGGATATATTCCCTAGTTTTACTAGATATAATGGGGATACTTCAAAATACGATGCCATGCCTACTGGCCATCTTATGACGGCCACCATGACATTCACCATTATTGATTCTAACTACCCAGAGTATCGCTTTTTTATCCGACCATTTGCTTTGACATGGATGACATTATTGGGTTTTCAAATGGTAAATAATGGCGTTCATTGGATGTCTGATTATCCTCTTGGGATGGCCATGGGATACGTCGTTGGTAAGGTTGCTTCTAATTATGGAAGGGTTAAGAAAAATAATAATAGTGATCAGAGTAGTGCCGCTAATACTAGCAGATTTGAATGGGATATTTTTCCTATAGCATTTAATGATAATGAACTCGGCCATATCTATGGGGCAACATTAAATCTAAAGTTTTAAAAAAAATTTACCTTCTTATAATAAAGTAACATATTAGCGACAAAATAAAAAGCATTCTGCGTCTCTCATCAATGACTACAATTGTATGGAGCATCTGTGTCATTTTGTGTCATTCTATCTATGTTATTTTACATTATAAAGTTCTGCGTATCTAGTTTGGCGGAGTTGACTTGTCCCTTTAATCATCTTATTCTTTATATTTGATATTGATATCATACGGAAGATTATCTATTATTCTTGGAGTTTAATTATGAAACCAATTTCAACAGACCCACCTGATAAAATAAACAAAAAATACGTCGGAGCACACGTAAGTATCAGTGGCGGCATTGAATTTGCGCCGCTGAACGCCGCTAAAATCGGGGCCAGAGCATTCGCCCTCTTTCTAAAAAATCAACGTCAATGGCATGCAAAAGATTACGATCAGAATGGAATAGAGGCCTTCAAAAAAAATTGTGCTGAGCATCATTTTCATCCTCAACATATACTCGCACACTCTAGCTATCTAATTAATCTTGGACATCCAGAAAGCGAAGGTTATGAGAAATCAAAGTCTGCATTTCTTGATGAAATAAAAAGATGTGAACAATTAGGCCTGCTATACATCAATGTTCATCCAGGAACTCACTTAAAAAAGATAACTCCCCGCGAGTGTATGAGTAGAATTGCATCTGCCATTAACTGGACACTAGAGCAATCAGAACAATCAAAAGGGGTTTCAGTCATTATTGAAAATACTGCTGGGCAAGGATCATGGGTAGGACAAAGCTTCGAAGAATTAGCGGAAATTATTGACGGAGTAAAAGATAAATCACGAGTAGGAGTGTGTTTAGATACCTGCCATCTACATGCAGCAGGATATGATCTAAGTAGCGAGGCGGCATTTTCTGAGACCATGCGGCAATTCAATTTAGTAGTGGGAGATAGATACCTCAAAGGTATACACCTTAACGACGCAAAATCAACTCAGGGCTCACATTTGGATCGTCATCACAATCTAGGAAAAGGAGAAATAGGTATAAAAATTTTTAAATTAATAATGAACGATTCTCGTTTCGACAACATTCCTCTTATTTTAGAAACACCGGATGATAGTTTGTGGAGCAATGAGATAAAAAAGCTTTATTCATTCGTCACAGACAAGCTATAGTCTTCCACATAATGATTACGAGCAGGAAGAAGAGGCGAGTCGCCAAGGAGTACTGTTAGCACGTCGCAGGCGATGAATCCAAAGTCTGACAAGCCCCTAATCATTATGTGGAAGACTATACCAACACCACAAACAGATGGACTTTAACCACTGGATTATCGATGAACCGCTCAGTAAAATTCGCTACACCTTTTTATGCATTTATAGTTATAATAATCATAAATATTTTACTGGTATTTCCAGCTAATGCTTTAACCATTCTAATCGATCCCGGTCACGGCGGTGATGATGTCGGAGCAAAAACAATACTTCCTTCTAGACGACTTGCGAACTCCAAACTCAAAAACGACCATATAATCACATTGTTTGAGAAGGATCTCACATTGACCATTTCTAAAAAACTACAAGAAAAACTTAAGGAAAAAGATTACTCCGCTTTCCTCACAAGAAGTTTTGATCATAACGTCTCCCTGGAAGAACGCGCCAATATGGCCGAAAAAATCAAAGCAGATCTTTTTATATCCGTGCATATCAATTCAGATTTCAAAAAAGGTGCTCACGGGTTTGAGACTTATTATTTGAATAACCATAATGACTCCGCAGTAAAGAAATTGGAAAATGTAGAGAATCAAAAACTTACCGCCACATCCCATGCCGTCTCTGTTGCAAGTGCAAGTGCGAGTACAAGTACAAACTCCAATAATGATCCAATCATTAGTAAAATTCTTATTGACCTAGTTATTGAAAAAACTGTTGAAAAATCAATAAAACTTGCAAAACAAATTCATTCAGAAATTGACAAGACAGTGCATAAAAAACATAGAGCTCAAAACCGCAAGGTTCGTCCTGGTTTGTTTTATGTATTGGCATTGGCCAAACGACCATCGGTTCTATTAGAGGTTGGATTTATTTCAAACCAAGAGGAAGCAAATAGACTTAATGACTACAATTTTCAGGAGGATTATGTAACGGCGGTCGTCTCCGGTATTGATAAATTTATTGCTAATGATCAAAAATAACAATTACAATAAGGAAATAAAGGAAAAAAAGGAAAATATATGAGCGAAATTATTGTAGTTTATCCTACCAGTGCTAACCCCCCAACTTGGGGACATGCCGATGTTATGTATAGAGCAGCAAAAAAATTTTCCACTCTTTATTGGGTGGCGGCCGTAAATCCATCCAAAATCCTGGAATTTACAGTTGAACAAAGAGTACGAATGATGCGAGCATATGTTGATTATTACAAATTGTCTAACGTTATCGTCGATTTTCATCAGGGCACTATCGTCCGTTATGCGCTCAATAAAAATGCACATTTTTTACTTCGTGGATTGCGTAACACCAGCGATTTCCAAGCGGAACTAGAATTATCTGCAGGGAATAGAGGAATTGATAAAGAAATCGAAACCATCTGCCTATTTGCGAAACCTCATTTTGCGACCATCAGCTCTAAACTAATTAGAGAATTAGCTACATTGGGTGAGCGAATCGATCAATATGTTTTACCACAGTTAGTTGATGAAATCAAAAACACACTAAACCATAGGTAACATATAACTACACATCATATTGACAGAATCTTGCCGATAGTAATACTTGCATTAATGAAACTTGTGATTCTGGATAAAGGGGGATGCTCTCCGTAATAGATAAAAATAGACAAAAATAGACAAAAAAAATTGAATGAAAAATTCCTTCGATATCTTCTGGATATGTCTTATAATAAGTACTGTCGTAATCTATCCCTAGGAAGAATCAATGTCGCGTTAATTTAAGTTCAAAGATGAGTTCAAATAAATATATATTAGTCACCCTTTACCTTTGTGGTTTTTTTCAATTGAAAAAAATTTTGTGGACATTTTTATGAAAAAAAGATATCTGCTTTTATTTTTATTAGGTCTACTAGGTCAGGTTGGTCAGTTATTCTTTGGTTTTAATCAGGTCAGATGCGCTCAAGGCCCTGCAGGCGTTCAAGCACTCCCATCAGTCAATGTTATCCTCAATATTAATGAATCTGGAGATGTGGATACTATCCTGCGGTCAACACCCATACCCAAATTTAATGAAAAACCATATATAGTTCTGTTGGCATTGATGCAGCAAGGCCAAACTTGTGGATTACACGCGCTTGTCAATTCTATACTTATGCTAAACAGTAATAATAGTGCTGAGACAGTTGAACGCTTGCACAGTACAATACACAATGTCCTTTTTGAAACCGCACGCTCCATCCTTCTGGAAATACGAGAAAACACACAAGCAAAAACATCAATGATAATTAAACAAAAAATAGACACTATAAATAAATTGAGTTTAAACATAGAACAAAATACCACTTTGAAAAATGCTCTTATGCAAGATTTATTTTCTGGTAAAATTATCGACGTCAAATATTATAACGATCAAGTAACCAGATACAACACTCTTCTCAAAAGGGATTTTGCCATAATTCAAGAACTTACTAATGATATCTCTTTTTTACAAAGCTCATGCGTATCGGCCGGAGATGGCGCTTTAAGTGGGGGAGAAATAGAGGCCATATCGCGCGATCCACGCTTCATTAGTGTATGCCAATCCAATGGACTTTCCTACTCACCATTGTCTTTATGCATTTTTGATGCACCAATAAATCTGAAGCACGAACAGATCATGGCGGCCCGCAATGGAAATGCTATAACACTTGTAGTACGTGATAGATCCGTAGACCACTGGAGTTCAATGAAGGTAACTAAAGCCGGTGTCGTTTGGGTCACTGACTCGATACCACACAACTACCAACTAAATCATGAAAGATTTGACCAAATCATTGATTCGCTCAATCGCTAACAAATTCTATTAACAAGATTAATCGGCTCCCTCTGGCACCATTAAGTGAACCAAATTTCAAGAATTTTTTTGTTCAAAAAATTATTGATTTAAATATTTTCATGATCTACCATGAGACTCCATTTTTATACTATTTTGTCTTATCAATAAGTAACAAATAATAAGCAATAAGCAAAGAAACAACAGGACGAATTCACAGCTGGGAATAATTTACAATGACGTGCTCTGGAAAGTAATATTTTAAGATTTGAGAATAGCTCCATCCACGCTTTGCCAATTCTAACGCTCCCATTTGACAAAGTCCTACTCCATGGCCTTTACCACTGCCTTTCAATGTTAATTTATTATTGTTCCCCCTTCCATCCCCATTCTCAATTATAAATCTATTGGAATAAACTTTGTCGTATCCCCAATATTTTCTAATAAAACTTTTTTTAACGCTAAATAAATGAGTGGTATGTTTTTTTCTATTTTGCAAAATAAAATCTACAGATGTACTATCTATTTTATTCGTAATAATCTTTATATTTATATTATCGGGCCGCATTTTATCAGGAGAAAAATCAACGCCCGATGTGCCGGCCACTCCTTTGGCCACTCTTTTGGTTGTCCCCTTTGATTTCAAAATCTGCGACACAAGTGGGTAAAAATCCTTTTTATTTAATTCCAATTTCCAAATTTCGACGCCTTTCCCCTGGCAAAATGGACAATCAACTCGGTGATAACCTAGAGTATTTTTATCGTTCGCACCCTTTTCCCAAACATCTTCAGGAAGCAATGTACTACCGCCACACTTCGCATGAAAATAAATTGGAACAAATTTTTTTCCTTTGAAAGACAAAACCTCTCCTGCTGTATTTTTGGCCGCGCTAGCAGTATTCGAAGTCTCATCCAAGAGACTCCCACTCACTTGGTGCCTTTCGGAATTTTCTATATCAAAAAAGGTAATATTTTCATTCTCTTGAAAACCCCGGACCCTGCTACGCATTTTATAAAATGCATAAGACCTGCTGGCCACTGCCTGTGCTTTTAACGCTTCTATTGGCCAAGAAGCGTGCATCTCCTTCGGTAAGATAACGCTTATATAATGTTCGATAGAGACTCGGTTCACCAAATCACAACGTCCTTGTTTATTTGTCCCGATTACTAAAAAATCACCTTTGTACCTCTCTCTATTCCACGTTAAAATCTTACTGGGCGAGGTAATCAATGCCAAAATATTTTGTTTTCCCTTCGCTAATGCTCCTGATTGACGCCCTTTTGCTCTATTACTTCTATTACCTCCATGACATTTAAACCTTATTGCCTTTACATTTTGATTTAGCTCATTTTTAATTTTTTTAGATAACAGCCAAACATTTTTGGAGGCATATAACTTTCTTTGAAGATCAACTCCACTCACAGTTACTTCTCTAAGATTTTTACCGATTAGTACATCTATCGTATCATCAGATGCAAATGTGACAGGTATAGTCATGAATAGCGGAATCAATACTAGTATTGATATTATTAATGCCATAAATATTATTACCATCATTGATTTGTAGCAATTATTAATTTAATTAATAATAATTTACTAATTTTATTGGAAATTTACTATCAGTAAATTTTGTTTTTGCTACAGATCTGTAAAAAATCGGTGTATTACTTGATGTATTACTAAGTGCATTACGACGAATGCATTCTTTTATTACTTTTGACTACGAATTCTTGCAATTGTCTGTCTATTTGCCGCAACAACCACTTGAACACAATGACGCTTTGTATGAAACCACAAATGAACAATGCAATGTATGCAATGTATGCAATGGATTCCCATTCACGATCTATAGTCCGTTCTGCAAACCGTTCTGCAAACCGTACTGCAAACCGTACTGCAAACAGTACTGCAACCCACACTATTAGGGACTATAATGCTAGGGCAATTTGCAAAGCATTGCAAATGTCTTCCTCAAAAGCATGATTATTCGGATAACACCTCCCAAAGACTTTTTCCCAACACTTACTACTTTCCATACATAGATAGAAGAAGAGTTGATCATGCCAAGCAGAAAATTTTCCATATAAATGTTTGAACATTTCAATTTTTATTTCCTCTGGATAAGACCAGCGCCCTTTTACTGCGGTTTCACAAAGAGGCATCTGTAAAATTTTACTCTTTAAATTTTCGCTTGCGCCTCGAATTCTCAGTTGTTTTATCACCGGACGAATCAATGTCACAGTTCCAAAGGAAATCATCGCAATTTCTCGAGGACTAAACATAGTGAGAACCTTAGATACCACCTGAGCATATTCATCCTCCCAATTCTGGTAATAAACTATAGGATGAAAATGAAAGGCCACCTTTACTCCTTGATCTGCAACGGCCCGTGCTGCGGCCAACCGCTCCTCCACCGAAGGTGCCAGATGTTCTTCTCCACAAATTATAGCGTTAGTATTCAAAGTCCAAGAGCAAAACAAGTTCCGCGCTATATCACTATTCGCACGATTTGCACCATTCGCACCATATTTACGACGATGCCTATCCATTGCCAGCAAAAAATTCTCCACCTGCGCTGATTTGCTCTTCAGCTCCAATATAAAATGTCGATGCCCCCGTAAAAAATCAAAAAGCGCATCAAAACCTCCGCCCCCTCCCCCTGATAGTTTCCCCAGCAATAATCCGTCAGAAGATTGACCAATTCCTAGGTGGTACCTCTTTTGCCCTTTTGGAAGGAGGTACTCAGAAATTCGGTTTAACTTCTCTAGGAGGTTAATTTCATAATTGATAACTTTTTTTCCGTAGTTTTTGTTTTGGGTAGAAGATGTATAAAATGTTTGAACGCTACAGTAGGAGCATTGATAATGGCAACCTTGTAAAACATCCACTGTTCTCAGATTACAGCATACTGTCTTTTCAGACGCTACAGGACACATCCCTGCTATTTTCGTTCCACTATCTATCGCCTTAAACTCAACAACAGCAGCTGTTGCTGCCACTGTTACTGCCACATGGACTTTTTTACGCTTCTTCTCATTTTCCCAAAAAGTAAAGAGCCGATGTAAAAACCATTCTTTTCGCTCCCTCCCTTGCTGCAGAGACTTTGCTACTCCCGCTCCCGCCGCCTCTTCTTCCCAAGAATTCAGCAATGTCCTAAAATCGGCAGTTGCCCCCCACATTTCCAGGTCGATGGCCGCTTCCAGGGCCAAACGCAGTTCCTGTATGGTTAAGCGATATTTTCCGACCAAAACCTGCCAATATTTCTGTCGTTCTGACGTTATATACGGAAAAAGGGTACTCTCGTATTTTTTATTTTCATCCATAGCAATTTCACTGTATACATTCACTTATAGGTATATAAATAGTTCTGTACCTGCAAACATACCAAGTATACAGGCATATGTTAAAAAAACGGAGATGGCCCCGGTGAAACTCAAAAAACTAATCGTACATGGATTTAAATCCTTCAAGGACAAAACTACGATCAACTTTGACCATGGAATCACTGGGATTGTCGGTCCAAATGGGTGCGGCAAATCAAACATTGTCGATGCTCTTTTCTGGGTGATGGGGGAACAATCGGCCAAGCACCTGCGGGGAAGTTCGATGAAGGATGTCATTTTCGCAGGGTCATCCAATCACCCTGGGGCCAGCTGGGCAGAAGTTTCACTGATCCTCGATAATGACAGTGCCCGCTATATCCATATTGGCGAAAAAGTGTG
>JADGBS010000154.1 GCA_015231325.1 Oligoflexia bacterium
CGGTGATTTTTCTGGATGAACCTACAGCAGGAGTTACTCCAGTTGCTAGGGAGAGGTTTTGGAGTTTAATTTGCCAATTATCCTCCCAGGGAAAAACTATTTTTGTCACGACTCACTATATGGACGAAGCAGAGATGTGCGGGAGGATTGCACTAATGCATACAGGCGAGATTATCGCTCTAGATACTCCGAAAAATTTAAAAGAGTCGACGTTTCCCCATGGCATATTTGAAGTATCATTGGACAATGATGATTTTACTTCTTTGAAATCATATCAAACAGAGTTAGGTTTATCAGGTGATAAAAATATTTTTTCATTGCGTCCTTATGGATTGTTTTATCATTTGATTATTCATGATTATGCCAGGTGGAATGAATTGTTAAGTTCGACAATGCGGTCTATTCCACCAACTTTTAAATCTGAGCAAATCATAAAAAGATTGCAGAAAACGCTTAACAGATTAGTACCAACATTAGAAGATGTTTTTATTGAGCTAATAGAAGCGCGCGGCAAAAGGTCAACTCATGATCAGTCTTAATATGATCAGTCTTAAAAGGACTAGGGCCATTGCAAAAAAAGAAGTTGCACATGTGCTTCGTGATCCATTCACGTTATTGTTTGCGATAGGGATACCATTATTCCTTGTTGCTGTTTTTGGTACGGCAATTGATTTTGACATAAAAAATGTATCAATTTTTATTGATGATCGCGATAAATCTCAAACATCGCGGGAGTTAGTGCAATTTTTTAATAATACTGGCATATTCAATACGAAGTATATCACTGCCAAGGTTAATCCAGAATCAGAGATTAGTGCCGAAAAAAGTAAAGGAGTGATTGTTATTGAACCAGGATTCGAAAAAGGAGTACAGGAGGGAAAAAGTGTCGGATTATCTGGAGACTCAAGAGTAGTACAAGTAATAATAGATGGAGCTGATAATTCCGTTGCTGGTTCTATTTTAGGATATCTAGTAAATATGCAAGAAAATATTGGTAAGATAAGCGCAAATGATCGTGGTCTATTTTCTGTCGAACAAAGTTCGATCACACTTAAGAGTCGTTTTTTATATAATCCAGAACTAAATTCTCATTTTTTTATTATTCCGGGATTATTATCGGTGGTCATTTCTATCGTTTCTATTTTATTAACAGCGTTGACGGTAGCTCGCGATTGGGAAAATGGACCGATGGAACAATTGCTTTCTACGCCGGTGAGACCTAGTGAAATTATTCTAGGAAAAATTACTCCATATCTGTTTTTAGGTATTGGTAGTATTGTTGTTGTCTATTTGCTTGCGCGTTATGGTTTTGCTGTCCCCTTCAGGGGGAATCATCTAGTGTTTATTTTTGCTTGCATTTTGTTTCTTACTGCATCGTTGTCGCAAGGAATTTTAATTTCGGTGATAAGTAGAAGTCAGGTCATTTCTATGCAAATGGCCATGATTTCTGGTTTGATGCCATCAATACTGTTATCAGGATTTATTTTTCCGATTGAAAGTATGCCATTATTTTTTCAGTATTTAACTAGTATTTTGCCTGTTAGATGGTTTATGGAGATTTCTCGAGATGTCTTTTTAAAGGGATCCGGGGTGATTGATTTATTAAAAAGTTTTTTGGCACTAGGAGGATTGTGTCTTTTTATTATTACGATGGCAACAATGAAATTCAAGAAGGATCTTGAACCATGAATCTTACTTTACGTGGGTTTATAAAAAAAGAGTTTACTCAAGCATTTCGCGATCCACGGATGAGGGTTTTAATATTTATTCTACCAATTATTCAATTGACAGTATTTGGTTTTGCCATTTCTACTGAGATAAAGAATATTAGACTAGGTTTTTCTTTTGCTTCTAACGATATTGTCGCGAAACATATTTACGAGCGTGCGATTGCGAGTAAGTGGTTTTTAAGTTCGGGTTCGAATGTAACGATAGGTAGACGTACCAACAATCCATTTGCAACTATTCAGCAAGATTTGGCAGATGTCGTGATGGTTGCACCAAGCGCCGATGGAGGTCTTACTGCTGCGATCGAAAGAGGTGGGGGTGAACTTCAGTTATTGATTAATTCAACTAATATGTTGAGAGCACAAAGTGCTGAGCGTTATATGAAAATGATTATTCAAGAAGTTTTGCGTGACGATTTCAAGGGTGGCAAAGCGTCGCAGGAAAGGGAGCAGGGGCATGCTGGGATTACATTTAATGTTCGTCTGCTCTATAATCCATCCATGGAAAGTGCGATATTTATGGTACCTGGAGTGATGTGCATGATAGTCTGTATTTTATCAGTCATTCTTACTAGTATGTCAATTTCACGAGAAAAAGAATTGAATACCATGGAAATGTTGATTTCTGCACCAGTTAAGTCCTGGGAAATTATTTTAGGAAAAAGTATTCCGTATTTTATTCTAGGTTTGCTTAACATACCGTTAATCATGTTAACTGCAATGATCCTTTTTGGAGTTCCTTTTCGAGGTTCAGTAATGGCAATTACGTCATCATCTATTGCTTTCATTGCGACTACTGTTAGCGTTGGAATATTGATATCGACCTTTGCAAAGAATCAGCAACAGGGGATGATAGGAGGATTTCTTTTTGTTTTTCCAGCAATAATGCTTTCTGGAGTAATGTTTCCACTAGACAATATGCCAGTACCTTTAAAAATTGTAGCTGCGTTTAATCCACTGTCATACTATGTGACATTACTGCGAAACATTATGCTAAAAGGCGGTAATACCAATTTGATTTTATCGCATTTAGGAGCATTGAGCCTGATCGCTTTTGTAATGATAGGCGTAAGTGTTTGGAGATTTAAAAACAAAATTGTGTTACAGCGGTGAGATATGGCCACAAACTCCTGGGAGCTGATTACTGTATAAGAGTCATGTTGTATGTTTTCACATTGGGAAGATGTCCAAACTGTTTCATTTCTCCGTTTATTGAGTTGCAAACATCATATCTATGAGATGAGTAGATGGGGTTACGGTAAGTAGCACCATCCGTTGTGCAAAACATTCTTGGAACGTTCGGTCCTGGATAGGCCATGTTGTTACTCCAGGTTATGCCTCCAGCAATACAGTGGTAAGAGTCTATTCTCATGTTGAAAGTTACGCTCTGACCGTTTGCTATTGGATACCAGTGGTAAGTTGTGTAATCGCCCACAGACTGGTCCCATTGGACGAAAGCGCAAAACGCATCGAAATTACTGCGATTGTTAACTGTGAGTGATTCAAAAACAGCAAACGCATTGTTGTTCACTAATAGTAGAAGGGACCACAACAATACCTTTTTTAAAAAATTACTTGAAAACATACCTGGAACTAAATTCTTCATAGAAATCCTCCTTTAGGTGGTTATGTGTAAATAAACTCACTAAAAAATGGAATCATGAAGATCAAACTCTGTCAAGTATCATATCGCAGATATTGCGGGTGTCCCACGCACCGGATGTTGACTGAAAGTATCTACTTATCTATTAAGAAAGAAGTTAATGCCTAGATGATCACATGTTCAACTATCTGATTTTAAAATTTACCAACAGATTAACTTTTTATCTGCGGAAGGATATGAACGATAACCTCTGAGATTGATATCTGATTTTTAGGTGTTTTGTGTAAATGCCATTAAGAGTATTTCCTTCTGGATAGTAAAATTTCAAAGGTGCACTAGTAATATTTTCTGGGCAAGAGTTGTCTTCTGGACACAAATCATATAAATCATATATTATTTTGTGATTAGGATATATTTTGATTAGTGAATCTACTAATTCTGAATTTTGGCAACCTTGTTCATTTTCTCCTTGGGCAGTTGGGTTCATTATGTAGTAGCACTCATAGGTTTTGTAGATATTATCGTATACGCAATGAGGTGTACTGTTTAGTAACAGCAATTTGTTATTTCCGATGCTGGTAAAGCTGAGTAGCAGACAACTGTCTGGAGCAGGGTGATTCATATCGGGACTATTTTTTTTTATAAATTCACTAACTTCATTTCCTTTTAAAAAAATTTCAGAAGAAAAAGTAGCATCCAAAACCAAAGTGGTGTTAGTTATTGCAGTTCCCGCTTGCAAATAATTTTTTGTTTCTATCAGTTCATTTTTACCAAAAGCGATGCCACTAAATAAAAAATAAATTATTGTAAAGTGTGCGACTAGATCAAAATAAAATAAAAAACATCTAAACTTTTTCATGAATACTCCCAATTTATTTTTAACTAATTAATAGGTTACCAACGTTAATGAGTACCAATGTGTATTTTTCACATTCTTCGATTATTATGTCCATATGTTCGTTTCGGCAAGATACGAAAAAATTAAATAATTTAATGGCATTGAGTTGCACATTTGGTGTGATTTTTATTGTTTTTTTATCTATCACGATTTCGGGGCGAATTTTTCGTCAGATTCTTCATCGATCAGCCGGGATAGGGATATAAATCTGGATCTGGATAATAATCAAAGTTAACTTCGTGGTAGAGCAATGAAATATTTAATTAATATTTTGTTGTTTATGAGTTACTCTAAATGACATGTTAAAGAAAATTAGCAACAACCTTTTTATTATTTCCTTCCTTCCTGCCATCGCTTATTGGTATTTGGAGGCCAATTATCCAGTTAAAGTTGCAGTGGTTGGAGGTTTTCTTCTATCGTTAGTGGAGATTTCTTTCGAGAAATATACTAGTGGAAAGTTACACCAGATATCTAAGCTTAATTTTTTTTTAATGGTTCTGATGGGGGCACTTTCTTTTGCCGAGGAGAACGGGATTTGGTTTAAGCTTACCCCAGGAATAACCAGTGTATGTATGGGAATTTTCTTACTCATCAATATTTATTTTAGAAAAGTGAGCATACTAATGGAGATGAACGAAAAGTTCCTTTGCGCCAGGACAAAATCACGGCCTATCCCCATGTCCAGCGAAAATTTAAAACTATTTTTTGGGGCCATAGAAAGGCACTTGGCAATTTTTTTTATTTTCTATGGGGTTGTGTTATTGCTGTTGGCGGTATGGGGGAAGACTTCTACGTGGGTATTTTTTAAAACTGCAGGATTTTTTATTTCCTTTTTGTTCTTCTTGGTTTTTGAATATATTTCGTTGAAATTACTTATGCGCCCAAGGGTTAATTCATAATTTTTTAAAAATAGCGCGGTCCTCCCCTCGCTGCAGCCTACAGCTTTGGCATTCAGTACTCGGCCAGAAATCGGAAAGAAATTCAGCAGAAACGATACTGATATTTATTTTCAAAGAATGAAACTATGTACAACATGCACTGTCTGGTAAAACAACCGAGGGCATTGACTCCGTCTATTAAAACTTAACTCGATGCCTAAATTTCATTCGTTAGGGATCATGTTTCTAAGCTGAGCTTTAAGATCTGCGATCATATCTTTACCAATTACTAAGTCCGTGCTTAATTCTCTGCTGATAATTGCATTTCTACCCGCTGGAGTCGTTTTATAAAGGTCCAGTACACCTTCATCCCCTACAAAATTTGAACTAATCGTAACATCCTTATCTTCATTTGCGGCCATATCATAACCAACTGAATTTAGCGCGTTTTTCAAATTAGTCGGACCGATTCTATTTATACCTGTAACTAATACAGGTGGAATGGCCATGTCGCTCACATCATCGTTACCAATTTTTCGGGTACTTCCGGAATAAAGACCAATTAAGAATGAAAGATACCGACGATCTTCTGGAGTTAATGATCCCTTTTGTTCCAGTGATTTCAAATAAATAAATTCAAGCAACCTATCTTTATCTCCAAATTTTTTATATGCTTCTATCCATGAAGCATCAAAATACCTACTTAAAGCATATTCCCTTTCAATCTTTTCTTGCATCATCTTTTCTTGCATCTCTCTAGAGGTTGCACCTAGTGTGGCCATGCCCGCACTAACATTTACGCTGGAAACTGCACAAACTGCAGCTGCAGAACCAGCGCTCGTACTGGCTGCAGCGCTGGTAGCACTCACACTGGCAGCACTCTCACTCGCACTAGCGACGGCAGAACTAGCGCTCCTACTGACAGCGGCAACACTCGCTGTGTTTGAAGCAAGCTGATTTCTAAAATCTGCGATCATGTCTTTACCAATTACCAAATCCGCTTTTAATTCTTTGCTGATGCTTGCATTTCTACCCGCTGGAGTCGTTTTATAAAAGTCCAGTACACCTTCATCTTCTACAAAATTTGAACTAATCGTGACATCCTTATCTTCATTTGCGGCCATATCATAACCGACTGAATTTAGTGCATTTTTCAGATTAGTCGGACCGATTCTATCTATACCTGCAACTAACACGGGCGGAATGGCCATCTCGCTTACATCTTCGTTACCAACTTTTCGGGTACTTCCAGAATAAATATTAATCAAGAATGAAAGATACTGACGATCTTTTTCCTTTAATGATCCCTTTTGTTCGAGTGATTTCAAATAAATAAATTCGAGCAACCTATCTTTATCTTCAAATTTTTTATATGCGTCTATCCATGAAGCTTCAAAATACCTACTTAAAGCATACTCCCTATCAATCCTTTCTTCTTGTGTTTTCTTAGGGGACGCGGCAGCAGCACCGGCAGCACTAGCACTAGCACTAGCACTAGCACTAGCACTGGCACTTCCGCTGGCAGCGCTTGCACTAGTAGCATTTAAAACAGATGGTGCTGGAGGAACTGATAATCGCCGTATCTCATTTACTTGCTCAGTGATATCTAATGGAATTTTAGCAGCATTACTTATTGCCAATTGCAAGTGTAACTCCATACGTTTTACGTCCATCCTTGTTGCGGCCTCTCTAGCTTTCGCCAAATTAGCATCCATATGTGCTCTGTAACCAGCATCAGCAGCGAAAGTGTCGATAGCAAAAAAACACAGCAACATTAGAACTAGTAAAATACTTTTCATTTTCCTCCCCTTAAATTTGTGACCGCACATTTCGACAATATTAAATTCTCCTTTGAGATGCGATCTTGATATAATTTTTCTATGCAAAACGCTTAAATCATGACCTGTTCTATTATCTCCGATTCAAATGTTTATAGTTTTATAAATTTGATAATAACGAAAGCAATATAACTTCTATTACTAAAATGCTATCACCATTTCAGTAACCATGCAACTGGGGGATCTGTCGCAAAAATTATTTTACCCGACATTCAAGTTTTTTTTGTTTTACGGCCAACGCATAAATTAAATTAATTAACTGTAATACTTGCATATTTAATATCAACGAAAGTCGTTTGAGCAAAATTCAGATGCAGTTTCTTACAATACGTATGTCGGGAATAGTAACACAGGGGCCCTCGATTTTTTTTCAATTGCGAGAGGAACGACAAATAAAAACCGAAAAAAATAAATTCACTGAGTGGGCATATTACAAAAAAGCATGGGAAGTTCCCATTAAGCTTCTTTAAGGATCGCTGTGCAATATGGATTTCCAAAGTTCAGTGTTGTTTGTGATCCTTGGTTTTCTGGAGGCTATTTTTTTAATGTACTTACTTAATAACGATAGATTTTTTTATGTTTTTGAAATAAAAAACAACAGGATGTTTTGCTAAACATAGTCGGACTAGATTTGAACACTGCGATATCAAAATTTTTTTCAAGGATAAATTTCGTCATAAAATATTTTACTGGTAACGTTCAGGTTGATGCCTAAAGAGTATATTTGTATTACTCGCACTACCTCCTCTTTCAATGACAATGGAATTGTTTTTCTTCCGGTCTTTTTTGGGTCAGCAATTTTTACAGATAAAATTTGAAGTTTATTCATGTCATCCGTCCTTTTAATGATTAATATTTAAAGATGGAAGCAGAATATATTAATTTCTAAACAAAATTATGCACTTTTGCCGAACGGATACGTTTAATGCTGATAAATATTTTATAATCTAAGGCAAGTAAAAAAATGGCGGAGACGCAGCGATTCGAACGCTGGGTACCAATAAAGGTACGGATCCTTAGCAAGGACCTGGTTTCGGCCACTCACCCACGTCTCCGTAGCATGCCGATCAAAATCTCGAGAAAAAGTATCAAATTGTCAAAATAACCAAATAACAAGGGCCAGTATACCAAATCAACCAGTCCAGTAAACAAAAAAAATGGCGGAGGACAAAGGATTCGAACCTTCGGTGGAGACAAACCCCACGGCAGTTTTCAAGACTGCTGCCTTAAACCACTCGGCCAATCCTCCTGACTGATTCACTATTTACTGACGGCCTAACGAGACCCAGGGTTAAGGTTAAACTGAGAACGGTAAATTGACAACAGGAATCTTAATCACTAATATTCGTTGCGCATTTACCCAATATTCACCCGCTATTGTTTAACCACTATTGTTTACCTGCTGTTATTTATCCGCTGTTATTTACCCAATATCCAGCATTTCCAAGAATTAAGTAAAGTAACTACTCCAACTGCTTCATAATCTGGGTTATTTCTGCTTTATCTTTGGCATCTGGCTTAAGATCTAGATAGGCCTTAAAAGATTCGATCGCCAACATTGTTTGCCCCATTGATTTATAAACATATCCTAACTGTCGTCGAATCGTTGGGTTGTTAGGATCAAGTTCTGCTGCCTTATTGTAAAGTTCTTGGGCAGTA
>JADGBS010000155.1 GCA_015231325.1 Oligoflexia bacterium
AGCGAAGATGGCAATTGGTTGTATGCTGTTAGGGATTTCTTTCTTGCTAATGATTCCTGCTGCAAAAATTGTTGCGGTGGCGGGGGTGGCCAGCGCATGGTGGCTTATTGCATGTCTCTTTTGTCTAACTTTGGGAGAGCTTTATCTTTCTCCAGTTGGTTTATCACTAGTAACCAAAATTGCACCCGCACGGATGGTTTCGATGTTGATGGGGATATGGTTTTTATCTAGCTTTGTCGGTAACTATATGGCCGGCTTTTTGGGAATTTACTGGGAAAAAATGAGTAAAGAATCCTTTTTTATGATGTTGGCAGGATTGTCCTTTGCTACAGGACTGGCGATGTTTGCCTTATTGAATCCTATCAAGCGTGCTATGGGTTCAAAAGTGGGGGGCAGCGGGGTCGCTAGTGATGCTGAAGTAGGTAGCGGTGCTGGTGGTAGACCCAGCCTATCTACCTCTGAGACATAAACTTTTAAATATTGATACTAAATATTCAAGCGCCACCGGTCTAACCAAACATCCATCAGCAAATTCTAAAGCAGCACCAACTTCTTTAATTTCGTTGCTAATGCTTAAGATTTCTACTTCTTGTTTTTTTTCAACATAGCGCTTTTGCAGTTGGAGAAATAGATTGTTGTCTATCTCTTTGGGCAATATGTAATAACAAAGAATTTGTGGTAACCCTTTTTTGAGAACTTTACAGCAATGGGTCATGGTTTTGCAGTTGGTATTATTAATTTCTAAAACCATAGCAGTGGGAATGCCCTTTTTCAAAGATGTTTGTAAATCTGCAGTACTAGCGATTTTTTCTGTTGTAAACTCTTTTGGTTGCCAATTATTGAGTAAATCGAGAAGATCAGTACTTTCACACCAAAACAATATTCTGTTCATATCCATATTATTTCCTCCGTACATTTATTTTCATCCCCATTCTATAATTTTAAATGTGAGTCATTTTCATTCATAGGAGGTAGTTTTGACAGAAACAGATTCTGGTAACCAAAAAGAGGAAAAGAGTCAGATAAATTCATCAGAGGATGTTTCTGACGGGCCTGACGTGTCTGAGGATGATGTATCGATAGAGCGTGTAGAAGTAGCAGTAAAAAAAGTGGCAACTGCTGTGCCGGATGGCGCGTTAGCAGGCAGGGGAGACAACGAGCGAATATATGACAAATATGACAAACAGAAAAAGAAAAAAGGTCGTGATGCCGCTGTTATTCATCGTTCTACGGATAAAAAATTAAATACTATTTCTGAGATCGATGATATCGACGCTGATAAATATTATTTGTCGATGATTGATTTGGATGAAAAAAGATATTTTGGAATTAAGAATGGACTCTCTTTTGGCAGGGGAGAAGAAGATGATACCAAGCGCATAGAGGTGATAGTAGAGGATGAGGGAGATCAAAAGGTGCAGGGGCAGAGTCTTTATTGCAAGTTTTATGTAGTAAACGACTTACTGTATGTATTGTCTCTAAATAGCGACTATGTCAATGTTAATATTAGGAAATTATTGAGAGGTCAGTTTTGTCCGGTTAATTATGGCGATAGAATAATTCTTGACAAAAAGATTATGGTTGTCGAAAAAGATCGACCGCTGATATTGGAGGAGGAAAGAAAGGTTGACCACAGTTATAAAAAAGCAAAAGAGGCGATTCAGGAAGAGGAGGTGAAAAAAAAACTAACATTCAAAGAAAAATTATTAATTTTTTATAATGTATTTTTAACTAACTTAGTCTCTGTACCAAAAGGGTTATTCGAATATTTCTTTGACAAAATATCTAAAATTCCTCGTAGATTGCTTTTGCTTCCAGATAAAGATTTTGAAAGTGACCAGACACCGTTCTACCTAGCATCTGCTATGAGAAGGATTACTGCCATTTTTATCGATATATTATTAATATTGGTGTGCGCATTGCCAATTGAAATCATTTTAGGCAAAGATTTATATTCAAGTATTAATAATCATATACTAAATCTCTTTATGCAGTGTTATCGTATCTTTTTTTCTTGGTTGGCGTATTTGTTCTTATCTTTAGGTCTATCTTTGGAAGGGATATTTCAAAAAGAAGTAAATAAATATCTTTACTTCTTTTTTAATAGTATACCTCTCTCAGTTGCAGTGCCGATATTATTGATTTTTATTCCATTTATAGGTACTACATTGGGACAGTTTTTAGTAGGGATTGATGTGAACATGTTTCGTTTTCGCGATAGAATATTGTCGCTATTACGAGGGATGTTGGGTTTGTTTTTTTGCCCGTTTTTGGTGCTTGACTTGCCGATATTATTATCAATTCCTTCTTTGAAAGAAATTATATCTCGTTCTGTTTTATGGACAAAGAATTCGCAATGCTCGCAGAAATCTGGACCGATTAAGTTTAGTGGTATCAATCTTCTGTTGTTGAAGATGAGATCTGTTCGTAATAATATATTCTTGTTTTTAGTACATATTTGGAGGGCATTGATCATTGTGCCTATTAGTGTTAAAAATAAAATTGCAGAGAAGTTACTGCTGCTAATCAAAACAATTAAATTAATATCGAAAGTGCTAAAGATCATAAGCATTTTTTTATATCTGGGAAAATATCGGGTAGAAATTGCCAGTGTAGAGAGACGTTTACTGGCATTTTTTTTGGATATTACTCTAGTAGGTACATTGAGTTATCTATTGAAACTGAGTGGTCTTAAAATAATACTGTCGTTGGATTACTACTTAGTTAAACAACTGTTAACGTTCTACCAGGCAATTTTCCAATTGGTAATAGGGGATGGTTTTTTATCTGCAAAAGCGACCACAATCCTTTGGTCGGGTTATTCGCAGCTATCACTGTTGATACTGCTACTGCACATAGTTCTAATTCCTGCTATTCTAGGAGGAACCGTGTGTCAATACATTTTAGGGATTAGAACTAACAAGACAAATGCTGCAAAAAAGGTTGGAATTCGTGGTGTGTTACAGGCGGCCGTGCGTTCGGGATCGCGAGCTACTATTGGATGTTTGCTCTTTCCGTTCGTTATTTTCGACTTACCTTTATTGTGGGGGATGCCTTCGATCAAAGAGATTGCCACTAGGGAACTTTTGATCCGTGGCAAAAAATGACAGAGAGGATAGAAGCTCTCTTAAAGGGGGAGGGAGACTCTTTAAGGTGCTCATATCCTCTCTGATGTCTCTAGTATATTATGAAATTTCTCCATTGGTAGCGTGATAGTTAAAAAAAGTTAAAAAATTTTTTTAACTTTTATGGTTACGTTTATTGTTAGGCATGGTTGCAAGGATATTAGTAAGAAATTCAATATAATTAATTAGTTATGTCAGTAGGGAGGTGTTTTTTAATTTTTATTTTATATAAAATCAAGCATTCTGATCTGTTGCCTATTTTTTTTTAATAGACTTTCTGCCTGTAATCTATGGCGACTATGGTGACTATAGTGACGGAAGCGACTGTGAAGACTGCTAACTCTCAGCACAGATGTTTGTTTCTGTTCGGAATTAATTTCCTTCGCAGACAAAGTTGGTCACGTCATTTTAAAATTAGAATGGAGGCCGAAGTTTATATCCGTGTATATACGGTTACACGTTGGCCAAAATCGAGCAAATAGTTGTTAGTTAGAAGGGGAGTAAAACTATGAATATAAATGCAACGAACGGGACCAAAAGTGAGAATCGAGAAAAAATTTTGCTAGAGAGCGGAACGAACGAAGTTGAAATGATGGAATTTTATATCAACAATCAATTGTTTGCCGTGAACGTTGCCAAAGTACAGTCATTATTGCGATATGAAGAGGAAAACCTTACTTTGCTTTCAGATGCCCCAAAATCTATTCGTGGTTTGATCTTAATTAGAGAGACAACCCTACCGTTGATTGATTTAAATTTTGTGTTAGGAATTGACGAAAAGAAGGAAATGGAGCGGCGGATTGTGATTTTGATGACTTTTAATAATACTAATGTGGCGATGTTAGTTGACGGGGTGAATGGAATCAATAGAATAAGTTGGAATTTTTTCAATCCGATAAGTGAGTACAATATAAGGCTTACTCCAGGTGCGCCGAAGGGGTCACAGGTTTATCTAGGAAATTTCGTGCGAAATGGTAAAAACATACTGATTTTAGATTGTGAAAAAATTGTGGCCGATATTTTCCCATCTAGCAATATCGAGATGTTTGCAAAATCGCATAACGTTACATGCAGAGAAAGTCGAAACAGTGCCAAGATTATTCACATAGACGATTCATCTACTGTACGTACGTTGATTTCGAACGTATTGAAACAGGCCGGATATACTAACCTAACTAGCTTCCAGAATGGCCAAGATGCTTATGAATATTTAAAGAAATTAAAAGAATTTACTACCAAAAATAACAAGCGAGTTGATGAACGCGTAGACATCATTATTTGTGACATTGAAATGCCGCAGATGGACGGATTGACACTTTGTAAAAGGATCCGCGACGAGTTCGTCTGGCCTGACCTGCCAGTAATCATGTTCTCTTCTTTAATCGATGAACAGATGAAACTAAAGTGCGAATCGGTAGGTGCAACCACTCAAATAACCAAACCAGAGATCAACAACCTTATCTCTCTAATGGACCGTCTAATGTCTGTAAGTAAATTGAAAGAGAAGGACATTATGTTGTAAATGTAAGGTTATATCTTATCTACAGAATACCTTTGCTTTAAAACGGTTTTTTTACGTCGTTTATCTGCAGCCTTTCTCTTTTCCTTGAGGCATACCGAAGGCTTGGCGTATGACTGCCTCCTCTTGTATTCGCGTACAATGCCATAACTTTCGCATAGACGCTTAAACTTCTTTAGGACTCTATCTACGTTTTGTTGGTCTTCAATTTTAACTTTGATGGTTTCGCTAGACATAGTTTTTTCAATACTCCTTTTTTAGAATTCAAAAACATTCTATCACAAGATTTCAAAGATCCGAGATCATAATATTGGGGTCATGATAGCTGAACTATAAATAATTGACCAGGAGCAAATTGATATTTAACAAAATTCTACGAAACTTACCGCCGAACTTTATTGGTATTTAGAGTTGTCCTCCGTACGAACGAATAAGTTCTGCAATTTCTGTTTTATCGAGAGAGTTGGCATACCATAGGGCGGTTTTATTGCTGGTTTTGTCACGAATATTTGGATTAGCACTGTGTTTTAATAGTGATGACGCTACTTCGTAGGTTCCGTATTTGCTGGCCAAGATAAGAGGGGTACTTCCGCTCTTTTTATCAATGATGTTCACGTCGGCAGAGTGACCAAGTAGGAGTTCTACTATCTCCAAGGAACCATTTCGGGCAGCCTCGCCCAACGCGGAAAGTCCATCAGAATTTAAGATATCCGTATTGGCCTTGAACTCAAGAAAGAGGGATACATAGTCATATAACTTATCTTGGCAGGCGCGAACTAATAGGTATCGGTCGTTTACCTTTACTCCACTTTGTAACAATTTCCTGATAGTAAGAAAGAGGCCATTTTGATAGGCGATTCTAATTGCTGTGTTTTTCCATGTGTCTTCTAAGGTGAGGTTAATTCCAGGAAAGCTGATCAGAGTTGCCGCAATTTCTTCACTGCCAGTTTTTTCGGAAACAGCGTACATAAGTGCATTTCTTCCAACTCTGTCCTGTAGATTTATATTGATTTGTGATTGTTTTAAAAACAGTTTTACTAGATCTGTTTGAGCATTTTTTGCTGCCCACATTAATGGGGTCCAGCCATATTCGTTTGGTCGATTGATTATTGGGTCGTTAGGATAGAGAGCAAAGACATTTTCGATGCTTTTTATGTCATATGTGCAGGTTGCTTTTAGAAGTCCACTATGTTCTTTGCATAATGTCTCTCTTTGCTCTACAGGCATATTGGGGGTAATTTGGGTTATGGGGATGAGTCCTTCTTTGGGGTTTGATGGAGATGTGCCCTGGACCTCCTCAGTTGAACCGCCGCGGCGGGAGCGAGTAGGCCTATCATCAGTGCAACTAGTGAGATCAAAGAAAAGTAGACAAAGTATGGGGATGATAGTCCATGGTGGAATCTGTGGATGCCTGAAGCTGAAATATTGCCAAACAATGTTGATTTGTTTAGTAAGATTTTTTTTAGAGTTATTACCTCTCATATTAGTTGGTCCTCCACCGAAAATGTGAGTGGTATTAACTATGATATTACAAGTACTGCTATCATGCAATCTGACTAACGTTGTCTTTTAGTGAAATAGGTCTGTAGGGCGTTAGGTTTTGCGACTAAGAAGGTGCTGGGTAAATGTTTTAAGTGAATGGTATGCGAGCTGATTGTATGAACGAGACTTTTCATTGATTTTCACATCAGGTTCTTCGCAGAGTTTATTGAATAATTCATCTAATGATTTATTAGCAAGCATAGTTTTCTCTAACGCTAGTTCCTCTGTGTTGGATATCGCCTTGTCTAGGGTTTGCTTAAATTTATGTTGTGCATAATTGGTTTGAAATTGTTCGCTTTGTGAGTGGAGTAAGGGGAGATAACTTGAGTCTAATGATAAAAGTTGTACTAAGACGAAATTAGTAGTTTCATTTTGCACTGTAGTGAGTGTGTGGATGTTGGTAGTAGAAAAATCTAGTATGTCGTCTATTAGTTGGAAAGCGGTTCCAAGGTTTTTTCCAAAATCTTTTGCTACATCTAGGATCTTGGCCGGTACTTTGGCCAAAAGAGCGGGGGTTGTGCAGCAATAAGTTATTAGACTGGCAGTTTTTTTTTCGATAATTTCTAAGATTTGTTCTGGGGATGGAACTTTGTTTGCTTCTTTTAAATTCACTTCAACGTTCAATTGCATCCATTCTCCGACGGTCAACTCTCTAATCACTTCAGATAGCGCATGGATTATTTCCAAGTTTTTTTGCGCTGCTAAATTTGCGATCACTTCCGCCAATAGATAGTCACCGCTTAAAATTGCTTTTTTGTTGGAGCTAACAACATTCAATGAGGGTTTTCCTCTGCGGGTGGTAGCATTATCGATAACATCATCATGACAGAGTGTTGCTAAGTGTACATACTCTATGGATCTAGCGTATGCAAGTAGATCTTGATTTTCATTGAGGTCTAGTTTAAACAGATCGCAGAAGAGGAAGAAGAGGATAGGGCGCATCCTTTTTCCTCCTAGGAATAAATTGTGTTTTATTAGATGCACAATATCCTTATAAGGGTAAGAGCAAGGGTAAGATGTGTTGTAGTTGACAGCGGAATCGCATCTAGATTCCAAATTTTGAATATTCTTTTCCAACTCTTGAAGAATTGGCCTTATGTGTTGAGGAAGTAAGGATAGTATTTGGTCCGAATTATTCAATTATTTGCCCTTTGTTATTAATATGGCCGAGTTATTAGGAACGGATAGCATCTTTCCCCAAAGTTTTCCACCTCCTTATTTAACAGATTTTACGGTGAGAGTGGATATTA
This sequence comes from Oligoflexia bacterium, assembly GCA_015231325.1. Classification (GTDB taxonomy): domain Bacteria; phylum Bdellovibrionota; class Bacteriovoracia; order Bacteriovoracales; family Bacteriovoracaceae; genus JADGAN01. The sequence continues at coordinate 7,437 of JADGBS010000155.1, forward strand.
TTGAGATTAATTTTTATGCCCCGATTAATTTTTATGCACTATCTAATGTTCTATATTTAATGTTTCGCTGGAGGAAATGATTAATGAATATTATCCAGATGTTCAGTAGGCTTTCGTCGCGGTATGATTTTCTAAATCGCATCTTTAGTTTTGGGATGGATTATTTTTGGCGCAAGGCAGTAGTACAGGAATTAGTGCTTTTTCCTCAGGATAAAGTTCATATGTCCTTAGATTTGGCCACGGGAAGTGGTGAGCTGGCGTTTATGTTAGCGGACTGTTCAAAAGTGGAAAAAGTGATTGGAATTGATCTATCTCAGCAGATGATAGAAGTTGCTAACCATAAAAGGTTACGAAAGTTAATGAAACTGCACCTACCGCAGCTACAAGTACACAGTAACCTGCCCACATTTGAGGTGGGAGATGCTGTTAATATTCCGTTTGCAGGGAGCAGTTTTGATTTGGTTACAATCGCTTTTGGTATAAGAAATTTTTGCGATGTTAAACGGTCTTTGATAGGTATAGAGCGAATTTTGAAAAAAGGTGGTTATTTGATTATTTTGGAGTTTTCGCTTCAAGGTACTGATAACCAATTTTTAAAATCGATTTATTGGTTTTATTTATGGAAAATCATGCCACTAATTGGAGGGATAATTGCTCGAGAGAAAGATGCCTACAAGTATTTGGCGCAAACAATTGAACGGTTCCCCGGAGGGGAAAATTTTTCTACCTTGGTGTCAGGTTGTGGTCTACAACGGGTAAAAATTCGTAAATTTTTTGCTGTCCCAGTCTATTTGTATATATTTCGTAAGCATTAGAAGTGGGAACGAAACTCGATAGTTTTTAAAGATTCTTGTTGGGAGATAGGTAACTTTACAAAGTTGGCAGAATAAGATTCTTTGAATGCAGTCATAAAATTTTTGCATTCGCCTCACCACCTTTGTTATTAACTCCTTCGCTAGTAATAAAGAGAGCAGGCACTGCCAATTTTTGAGAGCGCGCAGCCCCCTTTTTCGGATCCTAAGCACCATGAAGGCGATGGGCGACAATTTTTTTAAAGCGTTAATAGTTGCAGGTGTTGGCAGTTGCTGATTATTTTTTTCCGCAGGTACTATCGCGTCTGGTCTGAAATGCCAGATTTTTGCGATGGGC
>JADGBS010000156.1 GCA_015231325.1 Oligoflexia bacterium
ACTAGGATACTAGGAATTAGGATACTAGGAATAGGATACTAGGAATAGTATAGGAGAATTTCTTAAACTAGCAACTAAAATGGAGGTGTCCTGTGGTAAGTGGTATAAGCAATATAAGCAGTACAAGTAGCAAAAATATTGTTGAGGATGAGGCGCAGCAACTCAAAAGAAAAATTGATTTAAAAACTAAGCCATTGGGTTCGCTGGGTAGGCTAGAGGATTTGGCATTACAGATTGGGATGGTTCAGAATACATTATCCCCGGTACTTACTAAACCGGTTCTTGTAGTCTTTGCCGCTGACCATGGAATTGCTCTCAGTGGTGTCAGCCCCTACCCGCAGGAGGTCACTCACCAAATGGTAAAAAATTTTATTGCTGACGGGGCCGCCATTAATGTTTTTTGTAGGCAAAATAGTATTGCACTGAAAGTTGTCGATGCAGGGGTTAACCACGATTTTGATCCAGAACTTTTGGTGGACCATAGCGCGGACAGTGTTAGTGATGGCGTAAGGAAAATAATTAACGCTAAGGTTGCCTATGGAACGAAAAATTTTTTACATGAATCCGCGATAAGTCCAGAGCAATGTGTGGAGGCGAGGCGACATGCTGAAAAAATTGTAGAAAAGCTTTATGCGGATGACAGCAACATTATTGGTTTTGGAGAAATGGGGATAAGCAACACTTCTTCGGCGGCAATAATTATGCATAAAATTTGTAACATTCCTTTGGAGTTATGTGTAGGCGCCGGGGCCGGATTGGATAAAGAAGGTGTGGCAAAGAAATTATCCATATTGAAACAAGCAGTGAAGAGGGTTGAATCTGTAGTGGAATCAGAATCAGAATCAGAATCAGAACCAGGTCAATTGTCCCCCCTTGCTGTGCTGCGTCTTTTGCAAAATTTTGGGGGATTTGAAATTGCGATGATTGCCTTTGCTATGCTGAGAGCGACGGAGAAACGAATGATTATTTTGGTAGATGGTTTTATTTCTAGTGCAAGTTTTCTTGTAGCACATGCATTGGATAAAAGGGTCATGGATTGTGCGATTTTTTGTCATCTATCAGACGAGAGTGGTCATAAATTGATGGTTGATTACCTTGGAGTTAAACCGTTGCTAGATATTGGGTTACGATTGGGGGAGGGGACAGCAGCAGCGCTTTCATATCCTATCGTGGCAGCAGCAGTTAATTTTTTAAATCAAATGGCCAGTTTTGAGAGCGCTAATGTATCCGGACCAAGACAATAATCAATTGAGAAGTGGATATACTACTGGGGCCTGTGCTGCTGCTGCTGCTAAGGCCGCCGCTCAAGCGGCATTAACTGGCGTTGGCAGCGAGTGGGTGACTTCGACTCTTCCCAATAGAGAAGAGGTTACTTTTAAGGTGCATACCACTGAAATAAATAGCAGTGGTAATTCGGCAATCTCTTCAGTGATCAAGGACGCAGGCGATGATCCAGATTGTACGAATAATGCTGTGATTTATGCGCAAGTGATACTGGAAGATCTGGATGACTCGGGGACTATATCGGGGAACATAGAGGTTTTTGGTGGAGAGGGGATTGCACTGGTGACTAGGAGCGGTCTTGGATTAACAGTCGGGTCTCATGCGATTAATCCGATACCTAGAAGAAATATCATAGAAATGGTACGCCAGGTACTTTGCGGTACTACCAGCGGTACCACTAAAAGTGCTAGGGTCACCATTTTTGTTCCCAATGGACAAGAGTTGGCCAAGCACACGATTAATCATCGTTTGGGGCTGGTGGGTGGGATATCTATTTTGGGAACAACTGGGATTGTTAAACCATATTCCCATTCAGCATATAAATTTTGTGTTGAGCAGGCCATTGCTTTCGCGCGTGCGCAGGGTAGCGATAGCGTTGTTTTGAGCACCGGCGGCAGAAGTGAGTCGGTAGCGAGGAAACTGTATGCGCATTTACCTGAATATGCGTTTATTTTAGTTGGTGATTATGTGGGGGTGGCCCTAAACAGTGCACTAAAAAATGGTATAAAAAGAATAATTTTGGTAACCATGGTTGGTAAACTTACAAAAATGGCCGATGGTAAATTTAATACGCACGTTAATGACAGTGAGGTTAGTAATCAGTTATTATCAGAAATTATCAAGGAAGTTATCTTGGAAACAGGCGAGAATATGTGCGAATCTGGGCCTGCGTCTGTGCTGGCAGCTCCAACCGCCCGAGCGGTGCTTGAGACATTTAAACAGAACTCGAATCCTGTGGTATCTGCGGTGTTTGCACAAAAACTAAATCAACGAGCGTTACTACGAATGAATGAATTTATATTAGGGGCAGCTTCGATAACTAGCGTTTTTGTAGATTTCGATGGAATGGTTTTGTCGTTATTGTGAAATTATTACATGCAGTTAATGAGCGTGTATAAGTGTATATGAGTGTATATGAGCGCATAGGGGAAGGGGGGGCATACAATGTCAACAACAATGTCAACAATGAAAAGTAAAAAATTACGACAATGCTTATTATGGTTCTTATCGATTTTTTTACTATTACTTATTGTTTCGTCGGTATTAATTTGTTTTAAAAATCATAAAGTTTTATCATTTTCTTTTTACTATTGTTCCTATTATGTACTGTTTGCGTTACTGATTTTTTGGATTTATTCCGTTGTTAAATATTTACTCCATATTAATTTTACTTTTGCGGTGTTTATAAAAAAATATTGGCATGGATTATTGGCCGGAATATTGTTAACAGGAATAATATTTGTTTCATTAGGGCCTGACCTGCGAACTGTTGCCGACGAAGAGACTATGATTGCATTGTCGCAAATTCTAAGTGGTCAACAAATTTCTGCATATACTGGGTACGATCCCAGCTTTTATAGTTTACAACTTGGCAACTTATTTAGCATCATCACCTTGCGCCGATTGCAAATGGCCGGGCATCGTCCCGTAGCATTGATGGGAGGAGCCACCGGAATGATTGGCGATCCTTCTGGGAAGAATAGTGAGCGGGTCATGCTCGATGAAAAGACGATTGAGTACAATCTGGCTTCGCAAGAAAAAGAATTGCGCCGACTACTAGATTTCGATTGCGGAAATAATTCGACCATACTTGTTAACAACTACGAATGGTTCAAACAAATCAATGTCATAAGATTTCTTCGTGACATAGGCAAAAGTTTTCGTTTGGGTGAAATGCTAGCTAAAGAGTCGGTAAAATCTCGACTCCAATCAGAAACAGGGCTAAGCTTCACTGAATTTACCTACCAAATTCTGCAATCGTACGATTTTGCCCACTTAACCGACAACTACAATGTAATATTACAGTTAGGGGGTAGCGATCAATGGGGAAATATTACTGCAGGCATAGATTTTGTTCGTAAAACTAGGCAAAAGGAAGTGTACGGCATCGTCACTCCACTAGTCACAGATGCGTCAGGAAAAAAATTTGGAAAATCGGAAGAAGGGGCCATTTATTTGAATCCTCAAATCACTTCCCCCTATAAAATGTACCAGTTTCTTCTAAATAGCGATGACCAGAACGTTATTCGGTATTTAAAATACTATACCTTTTTGTCTTTGGACGAGATTGATCAGTTAGCACAGGAGACGGAAGCTCACCCTGAGCACCGTGAGGCCCAGCGTGTTTTAGCGCAGGAAGTAACTAAATATGTACACGGAAAGGAAGGTTTGAGTTCGGCAGAACGTGCTACAAAAGTATTCTTTGGCGACAAAATAGACAACCTCTCCGCCAATGAACTCGAACAAATTTTTAAGGATGTTCCTAGTATAGAAATCGCTGCAGAAAAAATTTCTCAAGGGATAACTATCTCTGAATTCCTCTCCCTCACCCCACTATTTAAAAGCAAAGGGGAATCACGCAGAGCGGTACAGCAAAATGGAGTATATCTCAATAACGATGGGATTAGTGATGCCGAGCGCAAAATTTCTAGCGATGATTTTATCGAAAATAAAACACTCATTATCCGTAAAGGAAAAAAGAATTACTGCGTCGTTAGACTAAGGAGCTAAATGTGAAAATAAATACAAAGGTTGGTCCTGGGCCCAGAATTGAGTTCAGTATTGGTATCATTGTCGCAATTTTATTTTCAATATTAATCACAAACTTCATTATTACTATTCATATACTTAAGACAAAAAAGATTGATACTGCCATAATCGATTTGGCGGAACGTCAGTCAATGATTATTCAAAAATATTCTCGCGATTTTTTATATTCCCTTAAAACTTCTGAAATGGAGGAAGTTCAAAAAAACATCGAACAGTTTGAAGGCAATCATAATACCCTGATCAACGGAGGGAAAATCGTTGTTAACCGGGAAGAAAACCCTCCGGTACAATCAGTAAAATCAGTAGAATCGCTAGAAGTTCCTAAACCCACAGACAATGGAATAATATTGGGACTGAAAGATGTAAAAGAAAAATGGGAAAATTTAAAAATGTTAGCAGTTTCATTGATCGGAGAAGACAGCAAAGATACAATTCAAAAATATAAAAATTTTATTGCTGCAAGTAGCGAAATGAGCAATAAGATGAATTATGTTGTATCACTGTACCAAGATCAATCCGAAAAAAATTTAAAACAAATTAAGTTCAACCAAATGGTAATGATGGCCGCAATCTTTACATTATTGATAACTATCTTGTTTTTGATACACTTTGGACTAATCTCATCGATAAAAAAAATTATTACCTGGACGCAAAAAATAAAATCCGACATCGTTAGCGGAGTTGTTAATGATGTTAGCGGTGTTAGCGGTGTTAGCGGAATCTCTGATTCCAAAATCAATACTGAAGAAATCGTTTCTGACTTAGTTCCACTTGCAAACGGAATCAACGAAATTGTGGAGGCCACTCACGTCATGCAGCTTATCTCTCAGGAAATACAAAACATTAGCACAAACGTGACTGCTGGCAATCTCAAAAATCGAGTAAATATTTCTCAATTTGATGGAAACTGGACAAAAATCATACAAGAGATCAATTCCATTGTCGATGAAATATCTAGACCGATAGAGGATGCAACCATCGTTCTCGGCGCAGTAGCAACAAACGACTTCACTCATCGTATGAAGGGCACCTACCGGGGAGATTATGCAATTTTTCAAAAAGCGCTTAATAGTGCTTTGGATAAAATAAACGTTATTTTAAACGAAGTTAAAATTGTCACTGAAGAAGTCGCAAACGACGCTAGCAAAATGGAACGTGCCGGAAAAATATTGTTAGATGGAGTAAGAATTCAAATCAATTTTTTGGATCAAATCTCTGCCTCTATAAAAGATATTGGTGAACGAAATAAATTAAACGCAGAACGCGCCGCCAACGTAAAAAGCGAGAGTGAAATCAATCAGGATAGCGCGAGTAAATGTAGTGCTCAGCTGAACACAATAATCAGCGCTATGGGATCGATCGATCACTCCGGACAAGAGATTGGCAAAGTGATACAAGTCATTGATGAGATGGCATTTCAAACTAATCTACTGGCCCTGAGTGCTGCCCTAGAAACTGCCCGTGCTGGAAAATATGGTCAAGGATTTGCAGTGGTAGCTGAGGAAGTGATAAATCTGGCCCAACATAGTTCGACTGCCGCAGAAGAAACCACATCTTTAATTGAGAGCACTCAACAAAATGTCAATAACGGCATATCGATAGTCAACACCACTGCCAAGTACTTAAATGAAATTGTGGTCAGCATCAGCAAGGTGAGAGGCATTATCAAAGAGATCGCCACCGCTACCGGAGAGCAGACACGCGGTAATGAACAAATCGTCGATGCATTAAACAAAGTATCGAACGTAACCCAACAAAATAATGAAAGCTCAACTGAAACTGCCTATACCGCCACACAAATATATGCCAAGGCCCAACAATTAAACGAAGTAATAAAAAAATGTAAGCTAATGCAGCAGGCCGGTGCAAATTAACTCACTACATTGTGCCAGTAGATGGGGGCAGCGGCGCGAGAGGAGCGCTTACACTACTGCTGTGCTGGGCACAAAGGTTAATCGTGCTTTCGGTAATATCAATACTCTTAATTGTCAAACCCTTGGTCCTGAGCTCATTGAAAATATTTGTGAATAAGCTATCTCTCCTCGATTCCAAAGCGTAAAAAATCGAGTCTTCGAACGATGTTTTCAATTGCTCTTCCACTGCGTTAGATATTACTTGAATGCGGTCACTGTCTAAAACCTCAACCTTGACCTCTCCAAATTCTATTGACGGTTCTTGCTCAGTAGATGGCATAACAACTTTTAAACCAACACTAAAATTAAACTTTCGTTTTATCGTCATACCCATTTTATGAGCACTTATCGTTGCCTCACTAAACGTGAGATTGCATTCACCTGACTCACAAAAAAGTTGGGGTGCTTTAGGAAAGGACAACGTATCTCTGCTTTCACCAGTTAAATCGGTAGAATCACCGCCCGCACTGGGCATGGTAATTGTCAATCCATCGGGTGGATACGCCTCGCGCAAATGCCTATTCAGTTCATTAAGATTAATTTTAATCTTGATCGAACAATCAACAGGGCCCCTGACGACACTCTCGTCACTCAACGAGAATTGGCAAATGCTCGCTTGCCCTGATGACAAAGGCCCTGTATTAAATTGAAATAAGTTTGCGTTAACACCTCCCATAATTGAAACGGCCGGATTAAATTTGTTTTTGAGGGCCTGTTGCCCCATCTTTTTCTCGGTAATTGATAAAGACAAATTATTCATAGCAGTATATGATTCATTACAATTTTCACATTTATCTTTGTATTTCTGACAACGCTCATAAATTGCCTTTTTAATTTTCGTATAACTTTGACGAATTACCTTGATACTTTTTTCATCATTTGCGTGTTCCAACTTAGTCTTAGTTGCCTCAATAAATCCATTAACTAACGATCTATTTTTTTTCTTATTCCAAAATTTCCACGATGAGCATATATCAGAGTTTGGGTCAGCATAAAAAGCAAGAAGATCGCTCTCTTCCTTGGTGTTTAAAGCAATATTTTTTAAATCCTCAAGAGTTGTCTTACACTTGGCCGCCAACGTCGATGTCACTCCACATTTTGTGATCAACGTATCAATATGTTTAAGAATTCCATCGTTATCATCTCGTGGAAAATCTCTTAGTAGTCTATTTTTTGACGCCTTTGGTAATTCAGAACTTAATGAAATCATTGCATTTAATGATCTATCGATTTCCTTATATGATCCAGCAGATAGCGGACCGCTTCCTAATAATTTATGCAATCCTTCTATTTGCGCAATAATTGGAAGTTCAATTTTATTAATATCCGACACCCACGTAGGCAATCCTTGTTGCTGTTCACTTACCTGTTCACTTACAACGGAAGAACTTTGTACACCATTTTTAGGTGGCGCCAACAATTTGCCAAATGTATCAATTTTATCCCAAAATTCTTTGCATTTTATCTGTGCAACGTCTTCACAAACACAATTATTTTCAACTCTGTTTCTGTTTAGTTCCGCCATTAGACCTTTCAGTGCGTCACGTCTTTCATCAGCAGGCGCTTTGAATCTGACATATGGTTTAAAACTAGACAGCATCCCATCAACCTTTTTTAACAATTTTGCTACCGTTTTTTGAGACAATTGTTTACCACCACCACACTCCATTCCCAAAATTCTATTAAAATATTTAAGTCGTAATTGATCATCAAGAATATAATAATCAGAATAATTCATTGCATCATAAGAATTTTGTGCTTGAACTTGCAAACGCTGGATAACCCCTGCAACATCTCCCGCCCGCTCCTCGGCGAAACTTTTTACCTTTGCGTTTACCGTTTCTGCTGTACTAACAAGCATCTGCTCCATAAAATTTTTTGCAAGCGATCTCCTTATTTCAAAGGAACTATGTTCGGAACCTAGTCCGGTGAATAAAGAATTTAGTCTATCTATTTGCCTGAAAGCGTCCTTACAACACTTACTAGGAGTAGAACGTACTTCCTGTGGACATTTAATTTTATCGGATATGGCCGTCGCCAATGGACGTATATCACATTGACTAATGTCAAACCCCATGTCAAACCCCATATGGAAATGATCATCGATCTTAATTTTGGGATTTGCAAGCTGGGGAGGAGGTGTAGCACTATCTATATCAAATGATATTTCCAATGGACTACATGCTGCATCTCCCTCAACTGAGGCCCCACCTGATTCTTCACAACCAACGTTCATCCCTAATCCATGATACTCTATATCGTTCAAAGAAAAATCTCCGGAAGCTTTTAAACTTTTAAGCGACAATGTCACCGCACATTTGCCACCGGTGCCACACTTATATCGTGGCGTATCAAATTTCATTTCATCTATTTTCCCATTTTTAATCCCTACCGTACTACCTGACCACCACGTTTCGAACGCGAGCTCGGCCGTGGGAATAAGGCGCGCTACGTTATAGGCCAATCCAGCAAGTTGTGTAGCTCCAGATAAAAACCACGATCCCCATCCCTGCTGCGGCTG
>JADGBS010000157.1 GCA_015231325.1 Oligoflexia bacterium
ATAAATTATTTCTAGAAGTTGGAAATGATTATGATCGTAGTGAACTACTGCGACAGTTGGTAGTAATGCAATATACCCGCGATGATTTTGATTTGACCCGAGGCATTAAAAAAGGTACACCAGCTTGCAAAGGCGCGAAACAAGCAAGTGGTCATTCATACCCATTTTTCTAGCCCCCAAGAGATCACCATGTTTACTTATCGCGCGATGGAACGGATCTTTGATGCAGGAATTATTGTGCGCAATCAAGCGGTATTACAGCAAGGGGTAAATGCTACGGTTGGAGAATTGATACTGTTGATTAAAAAATTGAGTTATATCAATATAATCCCATATTATGTTTATCTTCCTGACCTAGTCCCCGGATGCGAACACCTGCGCTCAACTTTAGCGGAAGGGATCGAGTTGGAAAAATGCATTCGTGGAATCACCTCTGGCTTTAATATTCCTAATCTTGTTTGTGATCTTCCTGGTGGCGGGGGGAAGCGTCATGTTGCCTCGTACGAGTATTATGATCGAGACAATGGTATTTCTGTCTGGAGCGCGCCGTTTGTAAAACCAGACCAGCTATTCACTTATTTTGATCCTATCCATCGTCTTAGCAAAGAAGCGCAGCAGCGGTGGGCCAATCCTCAAGAGCGTGAGGCGATGATGCGTGCGGCCATGGATGGCCGTGCGGCCACGACCGCTGCAGCAGCTGCTGCAAAGAGATGATAGTGCAGATAGCGCTATCTAATGTTATATTGAATGAATGAGTGAAGCGAACGATTGTAATCCCAAAATTAACAAATTTAAATTAGTGGCCCCCTTCTCTGTTAGCGGTGACCAACCAGCGGCCGTTGCTAAAATTACTGAACGGTTTGCGGTTGCTAAAGAGCAAACCTTGCTGGGGGTGACCGGCTCGGGAAAAACTTTTACGGTTGCAAATATCATCGAGCGTTTACAAAAACCAACGCTGGTTTTGGCGCCGAACAAAACCTTGGCCGCCCAGCTGTATGCAGAATTTCGTGAATTTTTTCCAGAAAATGCGGTGGAATATTTTGTCTCTTACTATGACTATTATCAACCGGAAGCATATGTACCGGCCACTGACACTTATATCGAGAAAGAATCGTCGATCAATGAAGAGATCGATAAGTTGCGCCATTCTACTACCCGCAGTTTGTTGGAGCGAAATGATGTCATAGTGGTGGCATCGGTTAGTTGTATTTACGGTATTGGTTCGCCTGATGAATATAAGGCACATAAATTATTTCTAGAAGTTGGAAATGATTATGATCGTAGTGAACTACTGCGACAGTTGGTAGTAATGCAATATACCCGCAATGATTTTGATTTTACCCGAGGGCATTTTCGCGTGCGTGGAGAAGTGGTGGAAATTTTTCCGGCATGTGAAGATTCTCAGGTGATTAAATTACAATTTTTTGGTGAGCTTTTAGAGGAAATTTCACTAGTCGATCCTTTGCGGGGTAATTCGCTGAAAACTTCTGTTTCCCCTTCACCGCTTATGCGCATTACGGTATATCCTTCTTCGCACTACGTGGTCAGTAAAGCAAAGCTGGAGCGAGCGATGATAGGAATTAAAGATGAATTGCGACAGCGATTGCAGCAACTAGAGTCAGAAAATAAATTACTGGAACGACAAAGGTTAGAACAGCGAACACTTCTAGATCTAGAAATGTTGGAGGAAATGGGGATGTGTCCAGGGATTGAAAATTATTCCCGACATCTGACTGGGCGTTCACCAGGGGATTCACCGCCAACGCTTTTAGATTTTTTTAATAACGATTTCTTAATTGTTATCGATGAGTCACATGTAACCGTTCCCCAAGTTCGTGGAATGCATGCTGGCGATCGTGCTCGTAAGCAAACCTTAGTTGATCACGGTTTTCGCTTACCCAGCGCGTATGACAATAGACCATTGAAATTTGAAGAGTTCTGTCAGCGTTTAGACATGGTACTTTATGTTTCTGCTACCCCAGGTGATTATGAATTGGCGCAAGCGTCGAATAGTGGAGGCGTGGTGGAGCAGATTATTCGACCCACTGGCCTCTTGGACCCAGTAGTAGAGGTGCGCCCGGCCGAACATCAAGTCGAAGATCTATTGGTTTTAGCAAAAGGGGTCATTGCCGGTGGGGAGCGAGTATTGGTGACCACGTTGACCAAGCGATTAGCTGAAGAACTCACTACCTATTACCAAGGAGTAGGCCTACGGGTGCGTTATTTGCATTCAGAAATTGGAACAGTTGAACGAGTGCAAATTTTACATGATTTGCGACAAGGCAATTTTGATGTATTGGTGGGAATAAATTTACTGCGTGAGGGATTAGATCTGCCAGAAGTGGCACTGATTGGAATTTTGGATGCCGACCGCGAGGGTTTTTTACGTTCTTACCGTTCTCTAATCCAGATTATTGGGAGGGCCGCCCGTAATTTAAATGGTCGAGTGATCCTTTATGCAGATAAAATGACTCCGTCGATGCAACAGGCATTAAATGAAACTAATCGCCGTCGGATTATACAATACGACTACAATCAAGAACATAATATTATTCCAGTGTCGGTAAAAAAGAAGGTTCATGGGGGCATAATTTCTACATTAAAACTGGAGGCGAGTCCAGAAGACATTGAATCCAAAACGCTTAATAAAACTCTTGGCCATGCCAGAGATCATCAACTATTAGAAAAAAAAATAGCACAACTAAAAAAACAGATGCAAATGTTTTCCAAACAATTACGTTTTGAGGAAGCAGCAAGGTTACGTAACGAGATTAAGGAACTGAAAGAGTTGCTTGACCTCGTGTAGTTGGCATCTGTTCACTCCAAAGGCCTGACTCGGCCTATATTCAGCATCATTTTTGACTTTGTAGGCATTTAGGCCATAATGGCGCTCGCTTGTTGTTTGGCATTGTTAGTATGGTGCAGGTATCTTCTAGATGCGGATCTAAATTAATATAAAATTAGGATTAATTTATGAGTTTATTAGAAAAAATTTTCATTAAAAGACATGTTTTTTTTTCTTCAGTAATTTTCTGTTCACTTTCGTTACCTCTTTTTTCTCTAGCTTCGGCATCCAAAGATGTTCCTGCTGTTGATGCGAGCGGGATCGTTAACCAATTTAAAAGACTTGAGCGTAGAGTGGTTCACCACCAACTGAAATTAGATCTTATGAAGTATTATTTTGTTTCCGGTAAAGTTGAGGACGATGAATTTCATCGCGCCGAGGGAGAGAGACGTAATGGCAACAAGGGCGATGATAAATCTATTGATCAATTTAGAGTTAGTAATAACGTTGTCGCAGAAAATTGTATTCTCGGGATCGCTTCCAAAGTTACCAAATTGGCATATATAAAAGGAATGAAAGGAGGGAAAAGAGTGCCTATGTTGGCGAGTGATCTTTCAGCAGATGTACCAGGGCAATCCAGTTCAGGGCCAGTAGATTTGTCGCAACCAGTGACATTATCGGTAATGGAATATGATCCAGGAAAGGATTTTGGTTATAAATTAAGTTTTGGACCAGGAAAACCCCAGCTTTTTTATGTTGATCAAAAAAATCTAGAAAAAGATAGACATGAGATTTTAGAACTTAATCACTTGTGTCAAGAACGGGCGGTGTTGATTGATCAGCTGGTGGAATTGAAAAAGGCCGGGGCGGTTATCGATGATAAAAATGTTAATTTTATTGTTACCAGTAAAGAATTAGATCTCGCGGCGGTAGAAGAAGCTGCTCTCTTTGAACCAGGGAATTATATGATCTTTCCGCGGAAAGGATTGGGTGCTCGGCCCGTTTATCGCAGCATTGATCAGGAGCAGGACGGGACTGGAGGCCCGCTGGAGGCACTTCCTCTTTTGGGTCAGCAATCGCTAGCATATCGCTATCAAACAATTAAAGCAGCAACCAAAAACATTAGATTAGAGACTTTAGAATTTGGGGGAGATGAGTCCGGTTTGGCAGTAGGAAAACTTTTGATCAGGAAAAAACAAGAGGGTGTGGATGTAAAAGTTTTCATCGATGAGTTGGCGCCATATATCGATATTCGTGAAGTGAAAACTAATGGACGAAAAAATGCCTATAAAATGTATAATAATTTTATGGCCGCTGGTATTCCTGTTTATGGATACGATTGTGCTAAACATGGTAGACAGTTGCGTAAGGAATTTAAGGCCGGGGGAGGCCTAGTTGCGTTTACTAGACGAAAACATGAAAAAATTCAAGTGACTGACGATCAAGTCGCAATCGTTGGCGGCATTAATGTTCAAAATCTTTATTTTAGAGTTGACGAATTAGGTCCAGAGTATTGGCGTGATCATGATGTGGCAATTAGGGGTGGAGGGTTGGCACAAGATGTAGCGGACGTTTTTGACGAAAACGTGGAAGATTTTATCAATAAATTTGGTGATCCACGTTTATCAAATTGTTTTAACCAATATCCTGTGGGTTCAAGGGAGTACATGCAATTTTTGACCGAGCACTCTTCTCCATATTTAGAACTTGTGGGTGGAGATTTTCGTCCATATAGGGCGCAGACAGTCGAAGATATTACGGAGCGTGGTTTGATAGACGGAAAACCGTTTGTCCCAGAATTTGTTCCCGTTGAGGTTGCTAGGGTTTCGAATAACAATCCTCTTAAGTATCATGAAAGCAAAATTGAAACGGATTATCTGGATATCATTAATCAGGCACGAAGATATATACTTATTACTCACGGTTATTTTATGCCGGGTTCGATGCCCAAAGTCGTGAAGGCGATAGTGGCGGCAGCGAAGAGAGGAGTAAAAGTAAAAATTCTTACAAACAGTATGGATACAAATGATCCACGCTTTATGAGTTATATTTCTCGTTATCGCTACAAAGATTTAGTGGATGCCACATATAACACCCCTAACGAGGTAGAGATTTATGAATGGACTGGTATGGACCCAGATAAAGGTAAACAGGTTCAGGGGATGTTACACGCTAAAACTATAGTGGTAGATGATAAGCTCAATTATATTGGTTCCTACAATTTGGACGGGGCCAGCAATTTCCAAAATACTGAGATTGGAGTAAATCTTATGAGTAAAGAGATTGCTGGAATTTTGGTGAAGCAATTTTATGAAGATGATATGCGTTATTCTCGCAGGGTAAGCTATGACGAGATGCTACGTTACCGCAAACCTCGTGGATATGGACCAATTAGAGATATTTATACTCGGGCGTCTCTTGGATTGAATAAGATGCTGGAACACAGAGAATAGCAACTACAGTAACTACAGCAACTGCAGCAACTTTAGCAACTTTGTGAAGGAGCGTAAACTAATGGATAAAAAAATGAATTGGATGAATTTAAGGATAAGCTTAAGAAAAACTTTTTTGGCACTGGTAATTGGTATTATTACTACTGTTAGTATGGCCACTGAAGTTGATAGCTTCACTCAAAGGTATTCTGGCATGAGAGACTCTCTATCAGAATTAGACCGTATTTGTGAGGAGTTTATACTACGAGCTTTAGAAAAGGCAAATAGTGAGGCGCCTGGTGATGAGGAGGAGCTCTACGATATTGCTTACAAGATGTTTGCTGGTGGATGGTTTTGGGGTAATTTCGAGACATATATAAAAGAGACGGATCGGTTGGACAAACGTACGATTGACAGAAAGGATTCGATTTATTCAGATCTATCTTTTAGGCAGTCCTTCCCCATGTTTCTTGCCAGTCTGGGAGCGATTTACGACATCGGTGGCGTGATCGTTGGTTCTGACAAGTTTGGGCACTATTTTGAAGAGGGATACAAATACTACGTAGAAACGTTTGTTGAAGGGAAGGGAGTAGAGTCTGCACTTGCGATAGGAGAAGGAGAGGAGAATGGTTTTTTTGGAATGGCAACCACGGGCATCTACTCCTATGGTGACTTATATGCTAATTTTCAAGGAATGCGTTTTTGGAAAGACTTTGCACCCAACCCATTTAATTCACAAAGCTTAGTAGGTCCTTATGTAATTATGGGTGGTGACGGCAAATGGAAATTGAATGCTAATCATAAGTTTAGTTGGAAAGATTATATCGATCCGGGCTGGGATGAAGGAATTAATTGTAATAAATATTTTGATGCTTCTTACCTGGAAAAAATAAATAAGCATCTTGAACTTTTTGAGGCGAGGGACAATCGCAATTACCATTGTCCGGTAGTTCCAGAAAAATGCCTTGAAATAGACAAAATAAAAGATTATCCTCAACTAATTAACAGATTAGTAAGTCAAGATTGTATCAGACGAGGTTAGTATACTTTTTTTAAATGAAAAAAATTATCTATTACATCACTTCCCATGGATTTGGTCATGCTGTTCGTTCTTGCGACATTATAAATGCCTTGTTTTCGGTTATGGGTGCAGAAAATTTGGATTTAACTGTTGTTAGTACAATTTCCACTTCTTTGCTGCAGAACCGGCTTGTGGGCAATTTTTATCGAAATAATTTTCACCTACGTCAAGCAAGTTTTGACGTAGGAATGTATCAGTTGGACTCTCTCCGATTTGACGTAGGCAAAACAATAATCGAGTTAGAAAATATCTATCGTGCGCGGGAGCAATTGTTACAACAAGAGATATCCTTTCTAAAGGCCAGTTCCCCTGCAGTCATCGTTACTGATATTCCATCGCTACCAATAGTCGCTGCCAAAAAGTGTGACATTCCTGCGATTGCTGTAGGAAATTTTTCTTGGGATTGGATTTATCAACACCAAGATCTAAAACAGCATAACTGGAAAAAATATATTGATTTTTTTCAAGATGGATACTGTAAGACAAATCTATTGTTGCGATTACCTTTTGCTGAAGAGATGGCAATTTTCCCCAATAAAATCGATTTACCACTGCTTTCTACGCCTGGTGTTAATAAACGAGAACAGATTGCTGCCCTCTTGAAACTTGATCAATCTATCTGTAAAAATAAGTGGGTGCTTATTTCCTTCACTGATTTACAACTCATACCGAAGGAATTATCTGCTTTTGCTCAAAATATGTCTCGTTTATTGGATCTTGGATATACTTTTTTTACTACCGCCCCCTTTGAACTTCACATGCCCAACGTCTATAAAATTGCGGCGCCAGATAACACGACTATGGGCACTGAAATTATTTTTAAAAATATTCTTGCTTCCATGGATGTGGTGATTTCTAAACCTGGATATGGAATTCTTTCTGAAGCTATCAGTAATAAAAAGCCATTTATTTACACAGATCGAATGAGCTTTCCTGAATATCCAATTTTGGTATCTGCAATTCAAAAATATTTACCACAAGTTTATTTAGAATCGACTGAAATTCGTTGCGGTGATTTCGAAGATGCACTGAAAAGAATAAATTCAATAAACAAAGATTTTATATTTACTGAGGATGTAACTACTAAAGGAAATGGAGATCTTATTGCGGCAAAAATTATTAACGAATTTGTCTTATAATTAGTTCAGAAATATTATTCTGCCTTTGTATATCCATTATTTTTCTTAACTTCCGAACCCTTGATCACCCAGTGGATTTTCCCTATTTACTTCAGGATGCAAAGCTATTACAGTTAAAAGTAACTCTCTATGGAAAAAAAAACTAGACATAGCATATAGAGACAGCATTGAAAAAAAGGGGTAGGCCTTGTTTAGCATATTTAGCAAAGTTTTTTTTACTGTTTTGGTTTTTATCATGATCTTTCTTTTTGGTTTTGGAGGGGCGGTTGGTTCTGAAACTTCTATGCCTGCTGCCCAAAAAGAAAAAGCGACAGTGTTTACGGAGAAGGTTGCTTTTACTGAAATTCACGATCACTTAGTCTATCCAGCAAAGGTCGTACCCAAGGTCATTAGCAATATCAACGCTGATATTGATGGGGTGGTCGATAGTATATTAAAAAAGTTGGGAGATAAGGTTTCCAGTGGTGAAGCTGTTTCAGTATTGAAGCATACTGATCCATTATATCAGTATGCTAAGCTGAAGGTATTTTCTCCGATCAAGGGCCTGGTGAGCGCTGTTCACGTTTCTGAAGGCCAGCAGGTAAATCGTGGCCAAAAATTGTTAGAAGTAACCGACCCGCAAAAGATAAAAATTATAGTTGAAATTCCCTCCTTCGATTTAGTACATATTCGCAATCAAAAGCGTGCGGAAATTAAATCAATCGATATTAAATCATCAGACAACGAAAATGGTAGTGACAGTGGTAAGGACGGTAGCAAGGAGATCTATGCTGATGTAATTGGTTTAAGTCCAAACTTGGACCCGGTTACTCAAACTGCCAGCTGCGAGTTAGAGAGTAAGCAATACCTATTTCCCCACTCTTTAATTCAAGTGATTTTTGAGATGAATAAAAGAAAATCAATCATGATTCCAGAGGAGGCGATCTTTTATAAAAATAGGACCCCGATG
>JADGBS010000158.1:0-7841 GCA_015231325.1 Oligoflexia bacterium
AAGAAATTATTTTAGCGGGGGGATGTTTTTGGGGGATAGAAGATTTAATCAAAAAACTACCAGGTGTAATTTCTACTGAGGTTGGGTACACAGGTGGATATATTCAAAATCCAACATACGAAGTAGTTAAGAAAAATCAAAGTGGTCATGCAGAGGCGGTAAAAATTATCTTTGATCCGAACAAAACCTCCTATGAGGAAATATTAACATATTTTTTTAAAA
The DNA here is from genome assembly GCA_015231325.1 of Oligoflexia bacterium. Lineage (GTDB taxonomy): Bacteria > Bdellovibrionota > Bacteriovoracia > Bacteriovoracales > Bacteriovoracaceae > JADGAN01. The sequence continues at coordinate 223 of JADGBS010000158.1, forward strand.
TTCATGATCCTACAACCGTAAATCGTCAAGGGAATGATATAGGATCACAATATCGTTCTTCAATCTTTTATCATGATGAAGAGCTTTTTAAGATTGCCAAGAAAATAATCAAAAAGATTAACGAATCTCATGTCTGGAATCGAGAAGTAGTCACAACGGTGGAAAAATTAAAAAAATTTTATCCTGCAGAAGAGTACCACCAAAAATATTTACAGAAGCATCCAGATGCTTCTACTTGTCATTTTGAGCGTAAATTATCTTTTTAGGTAGAGGGATATGAAGAAATCAAATGAAGCTGACAAACCTAGAACAAAGCATTTGAACAATGACGGTACTCCTAAATATACGAACCGTTTGTTTTTGGAAACAAGTCCATATTTACTTCAACATGCCCACAATCCTGTTAATTGGTATCCATGGGGGGAAGAGGCATTTAGCAGAGCACGTGAGCTTGCTTCCCCAATTTTTCTCAGTGTGGGATATTCTACATGTCATTGGTGCCATGTAATGGAAGAAGAATCCTTTGAAGATTTAGAAATTGCTGACTTTTTAAATAAAAATTATATCAGCATAAAAGTTGATAGAGAAGAAAGACCTGATATTGATGCCATTTATATGAGTGCAGTACAGTCATTAACTGGGAAAGGAGGATGGCCGCTCAGTCTTTGGTTGAATAATGATCAAAAACCATTTTTTGGAGGAACCTACTTCCCTGCACGAGATGGCGATTACGGTGTTCAATACGGCCTCTTAACAACTTTAAAAAAACTTAAAGACATCTTCGATAGCAAATCGGGTCAAGTTCTGCAAACAGGCCAAGAACTTACGGATATCATTTCTTCACAATTCAACTTAAACCAATCAGCGGCCTATTTGCGACATGAAGATATTTTACATGCAGATATTTTACATCGGGCCGCTAACTATTATCACCAAATGTTTGACTTTGAAAATGGAGGACTAAGTGGGGCACCAAAGTTTCCTCGTAGTTTTCCTTCACGTTTGATGCTTCGTTATTTTAGACGCACTCAGAAAGAACATTTTCTCAAAATGGTTAACTTAACATTATCAAAGATGGCCAACGGGGGAATACATGATCATGTAGGGGGAGGTTTTCATCGCTACTCTACAGATAAAAATTGGCTGATTCCACATTTCGAAAAAATGCTTTATGATAATGCCCTCCTAGTTATGGCCTATGCAGAGGCGTATCAAGTAACTAAAAATGAAAATTTTATACTAATTGCCCAAAAAACTTTGGACTATATTTTAAAAGAGATGACATCAGAGGACGGAGCTTTTTATTCGGCAACCGATGCAGACAGTTTAAATTCAAACGGCCACCAAGAGGAGGGAATATTTTTTACCTGGACAACTGAAGAGATCGATACGATCTTGGATGTAAAAGAGGCAAAACTCATTAAATACTATTACGGAGTCACAGAGGAAGGAAATTTCGAAGGTCGTAATATTTTTTATGTTGCAAAAACAATAGATGTCGTTGCAGAAAAATTGACCCTAACAACAAAGGAAGCAGAAGAAATATTAAATACCTCTTTGAATAAATTATACAAAGCGAGAGAAAAACGGCCTGCACCTTTTAGAGATGAAAAAATTTTGACCGCTTGGAATGCGCTTATGATTTCTGCGTTTGTAAAAGTAGGATTTATTTTAAATAATAAGAAATATCTTTTGGCCGCTAAAAATGCGACAACATTTATTATTAACAATCTTATCAGGAATGATAAACTATATAGAAGCTTTAAAGATGGTCAGTGCCGCTTAAATGGCCATCTTGATGACTACGCTTTTTTGATTGCAGCACTGATGGATTTGTATGAAGCAACTGCTGAAATAGAGTGGTATAAAAATGCAGTTAATTTAGATAAGACGTTAAGTAAATTTTACGAAGATAATGAGGAGGATGGTGGTGTTTTCTTTAGGACAAGTCATGATCACGAAAAGCTTATTGCCAGGGAAAAACCATATTATGATGGAGCAGAACCATCGGGAAATTCAATAGCAATATTTAATTTACTTAGGCTTTATGAATTTAGCGCTAATGAGGATTATCGCAGACGATACGAAAGGGGATTTAAGGTCTTTGGGTCACTATTAAAAACAAGACCAATGATTTTATCAGAATTGCTGCTGGCAGTGGATTTTTACCTAGATGATCCTAAAGAAGTTATCATCGTCTTTCCTGAAAATTTTTCAGAAAGTGATTTTAGTAATATAAATGACCATCCAATAATGGATGTTTTACGAAACACATTTCTACCCAACAGAATAATTATTGTTGTTAAAGAGTGCCAGGATCTTAAGGAGCAGGAAAAAAGTATGCCTCTTTTAGAAGGAAAAGTTGCTTCAAATGTTGTAGATGGCCCTGTTGCCTATGTTTGTAGAAAAAGAACGTGCTTACTTCCAACATCAAATTTTAGTGAATTTGCCACGCAGATTGCCGAGGTCAAAAAATTAAATTAAAGGTGCCTAATGAAAGGCCCCTATATTTTACATATTTACTTCTCTTAATATAGCGATGATCTGATTATTTCAGAAAAATCATTTTTCTTATATTTTGGCATCTCTCCTTTATCAATAGCATTCCAATAGTTTTCTCCAGCACTACCTCCACCGAGTTCGTAATCCATACCATCCCAAGTGTCCTCTCGGAATGCATAAAACGCCCAGTGCCATTTGTGATCTTTAAAAATAGAGATGGTATCTTTTAAATATTCCGCCGCACCCTTATTTCTACGATAGACTCCGACCTCACCTACTAAAATTCTATTGGATGGAATATTGTATTTTTGTTGCCAATCAATAACTGGTTGTAGAAATGATTCCAACTCTTTTTTATTGAAAAATATTTTTTGTGTCCCTGGTTTTTCGCCTAAGGGTATCTTGCCAGGATAGGAGAAATGCCTGCGATTATCTTTAGAAGTAAACGCATAAGGTTCATACATATGAAACGAATACAAAATTTTGTGATCATCAATAATTGGTTTTAAGATTTTAAATCCCCAGGGAGTTCCATAAAAACCACTATCAAGAACAATAAATATATTCGTATCGACCTCTCTAATGGCGGCAACAATTTTTTGATAAAAGAGATTGAGATCGGCCGGGGTATCTTTAATCTTTGAGTACCATTCTTCATAGTTGCCAGTGTACCAATCACTAAACATCTTTGTCGGATTTGCCAATTCCGGAGAAGGTTCATTTTTTATGTTGAGTGCTACTACAGCAGGGTGTCCTTTAAGGGTAGATGCCAATTGTTTCCAAAAAGAGATGGCCTCTTTTTGCTTTTCAAAATCTGTCCATAAAGTGCGCTCTTCTTTTCCATTATTGTGTTGTTTCCAGCGACCACCAGGAATATCTAGCATGGTCAGCACAACTTTAGTCCCCGATTGTTCGGCCTTATCAAGAATATCTTTTAATAATTTAACATCTTCTTGATTAATGTGTCTGAAATTGTTTTGTCCGATTAAAAAATCACCCTCTTTTGATCCGACTACGCTGCTCGACCACTTATTGGGTGCCAAACGGATAAAGCTAACTCCAAACTCTTTGGCAAAATGTAATCTCTCAATTTTCTCAACATGATTAAAAAAATTAGCACCTGATCGTGGTTTGTCCCAGAAAACGTCGCTCTGGGCAGACAAGAGTGATAATCGGAAAGTGATTGTAAGAGAGAAAATAACAAGAAGAACTATCTTTAATTTATTCATAAGGTTTACTTTATTATAGCAATTTTATAGCAATTTTCTAGCAACTTCATTAGTGAAACTCACCCAAAAAAATCTCGTGATGTCCCTTCGGCCCTATAATTATAATCTATAATGACATAAGTATATCCATAATTGCGTTCAAATCTTCCAAAAATTAGATATTGATTAAATTGAGCGTAACTGCACTCAGAGTTCCTATCGCCATAATCGACCATAATGCAATACCTTGAATGAAAGGTTTTATCCCAACACTTTTGATCGTTTCTTTGGTTAAATTTGTTCCGATAAGAAACAGCGTTAATATCATTAATTTTTTTGCGATAATTTCAATATTATGGCCTGCTGGTTGAAGAGATGGAAAAAATGTGACCAGTGCGGCCGCCAATAAAAAACCAAGAATAAACCATGGTCGCTTACCTTTTTGATTCTCCGCTACACTAGATTTTTGGTTTCTTGATCTCACTATTCCAATAAGCATTGCTACTGGAATAATCCATAGTGCCCGTGCTAGTTTAACCGTTGTTCCAACTTCGAGGGCCTGCGGTCCGTAGTGTAGGGTTGCACCAACCACTGAACTTGTATCATGAATTGCCAAAGCGCTCCATAAACCAAATTGTGCCTCACTTAAATTTAAATAGTGTCCAATCCAGGGAAATATAAAAAGGGCCAAGGCATTCAACATAAATACGATACCTAAAGCAACCGAAACTTCATGTGATCTTGCTCTAACCACAGAGGCCACCGCCGCAATAGCACTTCCTCCACAAATAGCAGTACCAACAGTAATTAGCAGGGATGTATTTTTCTCAATTTTTAAAATTTTTCCTAAAATATTTCCAAAGAAAAAAGCACTCACAATCCCAACAATAGTATAACCAATACCAGCTAGCCCGACTGTTCCAATAATCCTTAAATTCATTCCTGCTCCAAGACCCATAACCGCCAAACTTAAAAATGTATGGCCTAACTTTTTTGTTTGAATATTATAAGGATTGCCAAAAATGATTGAAGTAAGGATTCCCATCAAAAGCGCAGTTCCAGAGGAAATCCACGGAGAAAGGGAAAACAAAGCAAGTAGGGGCAGAATGTAGTGTGCAATTGTCTTCATATTTTAGAAAAATAGAGCATCATATTTTTTATTTGAACAAAATTTATTTGTTTTTTTTGTGCTTAAGGAAGGTGCCATTCTCATATTCTTCAAAGGCAGTTTGTAGCTCTTGTTGTGTATTCATCACTATAGGACCATACCACGCAACTGGTTCACCAAGCGGCCTACCCGATACGAGGAGAAATCGGACTGGATGGTCCTCTGTTGTAATAACAACCTGATCACCATCTTCAAATAAAATAAGATTTTCCGCATCGCAGACACATTGTTTTTTCATATCGAAATAGTTAGTGCCCACCACATCATGAGCATAAGCGCTCCTCGCTTGATCGAAGTATGCCTGCCCATCAACTACATAGGCAAAGACCTTATGCCCACGAGTAGTATCGTGAAGAAAGGTCGTCCGAGGAGGAACCGTAACATCCAAATATGTGGGATCAATCACCACATCTTGAACTGGTCCCATTGTTTCAAGTATTTTTCCGCAAATGATTTTTACCTGCACACCAGAATCCAAAGTTAGCTGTGGAATTTCTTTAGCGGTAAATCCTCTATATCTAGGATCCATCATCTTATGCGTAGCTGGTAGATTGGCCCAGATCTGGAATCCCCACATAAGAGAGTCTTTATCACCCTGGGGCATTTCCTGATGAATAATGCCATTCCCCGCAGTCATCCACTGAACATCACCCTCACCAATAGTGCCACTATTCCCCATACTGTCACCATGTGCGACTCGCCCGTGGATGACATAAGTGATTGTCTCAATTCCTCGATGAGGATGCCACGGAAAACCCTTGATATAATGAGGCGGAAAATTAGAATGAAAATCATCAAGAAGCAGAAAAGGATCAAACATAGGAACGTGATTATTTCCAAAGGCCCTTTTCAGATGAACACCTGCACCTTCGATTGTGGGCCTGCTTTTCCATACCTTACTGATCTTACATATAGATGTCATTTTGCGCTCCTTAAAATATTCTATATATTCTATATATTCTATATTAAGATAATGATCATCTTAATCCTGTTAATCTTTGATTTATTTGATTAACGCACTTGCATACCGTAGGTAAGAAGAAATTAAATTTTTTAGTCGCTCTTTATATTCAGGATTAATGAATTTTCCCTCTTGATCAAAGGCCTTATTGGCCGCGGGGATTCCAAACATTTCTGGATAGACAAAAGCACCAATGGCCTCTAAAGGCACCCGTGTATGCCATAAACTTCGTATCGTGCCTAATCCTCCAGGAGTGGCCCCTAGCAACAGAACAGGTTTATCCTTGAAAGGAATAGGATCAACTCTCGAAACCCAGTCAATCGCATTCTTTAAAGACCCAGGAATACCTCCGTTATATTCTGGGGTGGAAATTATCAATGCATTGGCCTCTTGAATACGCTTAATCAACTTCAAACCACCATGTGGAATCCCTGAACTTTCTTCTAAGTCACCATCATATATTGGCATCTCAAATTCTCTAAAATCAGCATGATCAATTTCAATTAGTGGCAAGGATTTTAAAATTTCTACTACTTGATTAATCATTTTTCGATTAAATGAATCCTTTCTTAAAGATGCCGCAAAATTCATGATTTTCATTTTCACTCCTCTTTATTTATCTAATTTATTAGCACGATTATATAAATGGAAAATCATGAAATATTCAAGATAAATATCTAAAGTGAGTGTATGTTAAAACACATTATTAGGTATTACCTTACTGATATACTCAGACCTTTTATAATTGTTATTCACAGATGCAGAAAGTCGGTAATTAAGATAATTTAGAAGTCCGAGATATGAGAGGAGAATATAGCAGTTGGTTCGATGTCAATAGCGTTCCCCGAGGGCCGCAAACAATTGAGTAGCGATAGTTTCTAAAGTAGCACTAATACGACCAGCGCCAAGTGTAGCAGCAAAACCAGAAGCAGAAAAATCGGCAACATAGTATACGTGGGTATAAAGGAAATTACCTTGAAGATCTTTCTTCTCTTCGATAGTCCAAACCACTTTAGAGTAGTTAAAAAAAGAAAAGTTAGGAAGACCAGTTGCATTTTTTAGTCTTCTAATTGAGTTCTCAGTAGGCACAGTATTGGTTATAGTAATCACCCCGTTATTACTCTCCTTAACCACGATGTGACTAAAATATTTATAAACTTTTACATCATTGACATAAGTCCAAATGTAAAAATCGTTATCGTCGTTTTTTTCGACGATACGGATTTCTTCGACACCTGATAATTTGTATCTATTGTGTCGATCTTGGCCAAAACTAGGATAATCGAGGATGATATTTTTGATAATATCCTTAGAATCTTTAAAATTTCCCTTCCTATCGACATGAAAATCTCTAGCGATAACTTGGCCGCTGTAGATGCCAACAAAGAGAAAAACAGCAAGGGTGAAAAAAATTGAAGTCGACAGTCCTTTCATTGAACACTCCTTTTAAAATAAAAAAATTTACTTAATAATGATCCAAAAAATGAACCAAAAACATTTTTCAACGATCAAAACAACCTATTCTAGTAGGTCAGCATTCCTGTATTCATAGCATTATTTTTATGAGCAAATATTAAATGTTTAATGAAATATTGTTAATTTAACCTATTTAAGTCCAATCACGCAAATTATTGTGCAAACTATTCAGTAAATTATTCAATTAATTATTCTCCAAATTATTCTCCAAATCATTCTGCTACTATTTCTGATTATTCTTATGATAACGTAGATAAAAATCAATAACCAATTGACTCGCCTGTGGCGATTGTGATAAGAAACC
>JADGBS010000158.1:7899-8373 GCA_015231325.1 Oligoflexia bacterium
AAAAACAATCAAAGAAAATTACTATCAATGACAGTTTTTGCCACATTGTTAATCCTAGTAGCAACAAGTGCTACCGCTGTATTACCACCAAAATATTTATCCGTTAAAGATTTTAAAAAATGTTTAGCAACCCAAGATATGGGTTCATGGACCGCATGGTGCATGCCAGCTGCAAAACCATTATTATGTCCCGCTGAATCATGGATACAGCTTAGTAATTTCACAGGAAGAGATCGTGTACCTAAGTGTCGATAGTAGAGATCTTAGATGTCGGTTAAACTTGCCCCGAGTGGCAATCAACTCAGAATAATTCCAGTCAAGAGATTTTAATTCACCTTGTTCGTACTTAATTTCTCCTTTGTTTTTTAATCTATCAGACCCAATAAATATATGAACGAAGGGATATGAACGGAGGGTTGATATTTATTAATTATAAGGGAATTTTTTAAAAACTATAATATTTGTGACTCTCCA
>JADGBS010000159.1 GCA_015231325.1 Oligoflexia bacterium
TGTGGGGTTAATCCTGATGCACGCGCAACTGTTGCCGGAATGGTTATTGCCTCCATTTCTCTACCAAACCGAAAACGCACTTTTACCAAGCGATCGGAAAGTGTAGATATATTTATGCCGCTAATATAAAGGTATCCATTGTAATTTTTGGGTAAGGAAATTTTTTCTTTGAAAGTCCCATCTGTTGGATCAACAAATGAACGCAACTCCACACGTGGGGCCATGGTCAATTCATCCTTACCAGAAAGTACGTTCGTCGTATTAACTACTCCCTGACGAATTTCTTGGCCAATTTCTTGGCCAACTTCTTGGCCAACTTCTTGGCCAACTTCTTGGCCAATACCTTTCTTTATCCCTCTTAAGCTTAAACCACCACTTGCTGAGCGATCCAGGCAAGACGCGCAGAACAGGATTAATACGGCAAATACCGAGAAGGGTATAATTAATTGCGCAATTTGCAGCACTAGTTTTTGATAAAAATTTTTATAACTAACTAATATATTTTTTATATTTTTGCTCAATGTTTTCCTCCCCGGCAAATTTTACCTCATGTAATTCAACAACCCCTTGCTACTCCTCGGAAAAAATTTTCCGCACATAAATATTTTTAGTGTTCAACCACTAAAAATTAATTTTAGTAAACATAAATTCCGAAATGGCCTACATGAACGAAAAATTAAATAAACAAGAAAAAGAAACCAACAAACTAAGGGTAGTATCAGCTGCCGATATCGAGGCAAACCTGGTCTATAAAGACGACCTATGGTTCATTTTGGTTCGGGAAAAATTAGTGGGACCATTCCATAAAAATGATCTCAAAGAATTTCTTAACAATAATCCACATTTTCCGCTCAATACCAAAATATCCAACTACAATACGCCAGAAAATCTGGTTCCAATTTTTTCTTTGGTGCAATTCCAGCGGAGAAAACCACAATTAGTGCCAGCACCAATGGACGCAAAAGAAAATGAAATATTTTTGTTATCTCAAGGATTAAAAAATGGACCTTATACCTACAAAGAAGTTGCAGAGTTAATCGATCAAAAAAAAATACTATACAACGACCTCATCTCTGTAGACGAAGGGATCACTTGGATCAAGGTGTACGAATACCCTTCTTTTAATCGTCGAGGAACTGGCGCAAAAACGCTGCCCATAGAACCGAGCATAGAAGTTTTTTACCAATCGGATAAAGAGATCGCCTTGGAACTTACCAAAAAAAAAGGTGTTGATGATGATAATGAAGGGTTGGTAGGACTTGCATACATCGGTATAAAAAATTCAAAAGCAGCGAAAGCAGCAAAGGCCGCTGATCATAGCAGAGAGGAAAAAGAAGTACCTGCAACCACAACCGTCGTCTCATCCCCTTCCTCCTCCGGTCTTGCAAACAATGTTCAACAAAGCGATAAACAATCAGAATTAATCAGTTTAGGAATAAACAGAATTATTGATGAAGATAAAGAGAGAAAGAAAAAAATTTATATCACCTTGGCCATTACTATCTCTTTATTTGTCGGTTGTGTCGTCATTTTTCTTCTACTTCCTTCATCTCATCAAAATACCTTAATTGATGAAAGCTTAGAGAATTCGCTAGATAGTTCGTTCGATACCGATGCCATCGAAGGGACCTCCATTGCCCCTGCGCCAGGAATCAAGAAAAAAAAACGTAGCGAACTTAGTGAAAGAACTTCCGTAATAAAAAAGGCCAGAACCACAAAGAAAAAAAAATATGATCGCGCACATAAACCTTCGGCCCCATCTAACGAAAAAGAAAATATTAGTTCATCAGATAGAATAGATCCACGTGATACAGAAATACCCACCCCTCCGCCAGAAGTTACGAATGCAGAGACAATGCTAGAGAAATCTTTCTCAGCAGCAGCTGGTGCAGCAACAGTGACAGCAGTGGCACCCCCTCCTATCCTGCCAGAAGAACCCATGTTACCTCCCAGCTCCCCCCCCCCGGCAGCCTCGGGCATGGCCCTGGTCTCATCCCCCTCCTCAGGGGATGAATTCCTTGATGATCAAAACACTGTCCCGGCCAGCGGCGGCCCAACGCCCAAGGGAAGTGGAGATGCCCAGGGTAGTGAGACCGAAGTACCAAGTGGTAGCACCAATACTCCTCCGATGGCAACAGAAAGTGGCACAGCTGTTAATAGTGCGGTCATCGGTGAATAGCTTATGTAGATGTGCATATAGTTGTGATAGAAATAGGAGATAGAAGATCGAAGTAATTCAAAGTAATATAGAGACTTGATATTTATTTTAATTTAGAGTAGTAAAAAAGAATCTAATAATTCACCGAATAATTTACCATGACGGAGGTTACTGCTAGATGAGATTGCACAACGCCATCAATGACAAACTTTACGACATAAGGCTCAGAGATAAATTTGTGGCCGACGGAAATTTGAGTAAAAACGATGTAGATACTTACTGCGCTTCCCTTACTGATGATACTGAAAAAGCGATATCCTTGAGCATTGATCAGCCCTCAACCAACGTTCATCCTTTGGCCAACAATAACAATATCTCACAACGATTGGAAAACAAGTAAGGAACGCGAACTTATTAAGTTTTCGTTCCTAAGCACAAGAGTGTTTACCTTACAGTAAAGATAGCGAAGTACACTGACTTTACCACCGGTCGGCCCACCGCAGTGGCAACCGCCGTTTTGATTCTCTCTTCTAAAATTATTTTACCAGTAACAGAGTTCACTTCGTCCAAAGTTGTTGCATTGATGATGCTGATTATTCGATCATAAATGATCGGTTTGTTTTTATCAATCAAGGAACCCGCTTCACTTTCACTCAAAAGGTGAAAGTGCATCTCAATATCCAAATAATGAGGTGTTGTCTGCGAGGAATAGAGATTTAGAGTGAAGCGCTCCAATTTGTAAATGGAAATACTATTAGTTTCGACATTGGAGCGTTGCTTGAAATTATTGAACTCTGTTTTATCGTCAATCTTAGCGGGACGGTAAATAAAACCAGTGTAAAAAAAAAGCCCGATGGTCAGCAGCCCTAGTAATAAATTCAATCCACCGAGAACAGAAATAAAAACCTGGCCCCGATTATCTCTCGCTATGTCTACTACGTTTTTAGTTATAGTAATCATAACTAAATACTAACTAAAATTATTGAGTGAGTCGATGCTGCAAAAAATCCGCTAATAATCTAGAAAATAATTTTGGTACTAATGCCATCTTTTGCGGCGGTTCCACGTATGCCATGCGCATTTGGGTTCGTCCACGGTTTCTACTGCCGCTCCCGTAAAACTCTGCCATAGGGGACAACAATAGAGTGAACTTCTTGCCGTCATCACCATCAACCTGACCATCTATATTCAGTTCATTCAATAAAACCGACCCTTTACTCGCACAATACATTACAAAATCTTCAGCATGAAAATCTTTATTTACTAAATCACGCACGTCAATTACCGAGTAAAGTGCAGCATCTGGACTGGAAATAATCACCCCAGGCATCAATCGTTTAATTTCTGTAGATAGTTTTTGCATCATAACTTGATAATAACTACGCTGATTCTGATACCACTTGCGTAATTCTGCATGTGATTCGTTTAAGAGAGCGGAAAAAATTTCCTGTCCGACAACATTAGCACAAAGATTTGCAGTATTTTCCGCTACCGCTTTGATATGAAGCTGCTGACTATCAGTGACTATTGCTCCTATTCTTAACCCACAGGCATTCCACACTTTGGAAGCGCTTTCGATACTTACCCGCCTTCCTACTATTCCCGGAATTTCATCCTCAGTAAGTGCCCAAATACTATTATTTCCTCTGCTATGATCAAGATAATATAGCTCCCGATATGCTTCATCGCTAATTAGCCATAAATTATATTTCACAGAAATACGTGCTAATTCTCGCATAGTCTCTTGGGAAAAAAGTTGTCCAGTCGGATTATCGTAGGGAATCACTACGATCGCACTTACCCCGTGCTCTTTGATCACAGTCTCAATCTCTGCCCAATTAGGCAAAGAGAACTTTCCATCTCTTCCCAGAGAGCGACTAACAGAAACCACTCTGCGTCCAAGGCGTTCCGCAAACGCTCGGTAGTTGGTATAAGCAGGGTCAATAAGCAGAATCGGCCGGTCACCGCTGCCAGCACCCCCTCCTACCGCCAAAATTATCAACTCCATTGCGGCCGAACCACCATCAGTTACCTGTACCCGCAACTTACTAATATTACTATCCTCAATGTTAGTACCGACGCTGGAAGCAATTATATGTAAAAACGTCTTGCAGGCATTCTCATTACCTACAGTAGCAGAATATTTAATCACCCCGTCAGCGAATGAGGCGCCTTCTTGGCCTAACTCCCGCAAGCGTTTTTGCATCGCTGGGTGCATCGGTAAAGAAACATTGCCAATGGCGGTGTTAACAACTTCAATTTTTTCGTTAGTGTTTTGCGTCAATCTGCGCATAAATTCTATCTGCGCCAACCGAATTGCTGACGGTTTTCGCGCAGCGAAGTGATCAGAAAGTTTGGGTAATTTGTGGTGCCTGTGTGAAAGATCTATGCCGGATGGTCCTTTTTCTGTCGGCACTTTTTCAAATGACTTTTCTAACATATTAACGTCCTTTTATAATAGTTAAGTTAGTACTCTAAAATTTCTTCGTCAACCAAAGGACGGATCGGTGATAAAACCCGTCGCAAGCGATAAAGTTCATTCAACTCAGCAGTTAAACTTTGATTGTCAAAATTGTCGCTAAGGTGAATCGTTCCAGTGAATTGAGGATTGATTGTATTTACGTAACCGATCACCTGCTCTAGATTAAGATGAGTTTGATGTTTCTTTCGACGCAAGCAATCAATCATGAGTATCTTGATGTTTTTGCTTTGAAGGAATGCAAGGACTGTTTCCGGGATCTCCGAACAATCAGATGTGTATGCTAAACTTTCATGCACAAAACCTAGTGTACTAGTGTAACCATGGGGGAGTTTGAACAATGTAAAAATTTCCCCACAAATATCGATCTCAGAAAACGTTTGTTCCATTTTGACTACGCGTAAATCCAGACGCGGAATCCCCCCGCCAATGATCGGTCGTTGATCTGTAAAAATTTCCTTTGACATAAAGATATAAGGGAAACGATGTACTAACTCGCTGGCAACCCAGTCTCCAGCGTAAAGCGGCAACACTTTCCACTCCCCACGTTTTCTGCCAAAACAGAACGGACGTAGATCATCAATTCCATGAACATGATCCGCGTGTGCGTGAGTAATCAGCGCCGCATCCAGATTATTTATGCCACTACGTAAAATCTGGTAACGCAAATCTGGTGAGGTGTCGATTAAGATCAACTTCCCTCTCGCTGTTCGTAAGCACACGCTAGTACGCAATCGCTTATTGGTAGGGTCAGCTGAAGTACAGACAGCACACCGACAGCCAATCACCGGGATCCCTGTGCTAGTCCCTGTCCCCAAAACAATCACTTGGTTTTTCAAAGCACCTCCGATTCATTTCAAGTGGACCCCATCCCAATATACACTAATCCCTATACAAAAATCTTTGATTTTTATAATAAAAATTTTTTAAAATTTTTCTGTTTTGTAAATTTCGATTTATCGGTTAGCATCCCGAATCCCGGCCATACACAACACAAAAAAAGAACAAAAAAAGGAGCTACTTAATGAGAAGTTTACTGGTGAAAAAATTTTCTTCCTTTAAGACGATCTCAATTATTACCATCTGCACCGCATTGTTGTTGCCTTCGATCAACAGTTCATATGCAGCATACGGAAAAATGCGTTCCCACCACGCCCCTCATTCAGCAATGACCATAACCTCGCTAGTTCAACGCTACAAAAACAGCAAAGGTTTAGGTTGCTACGGTAGAATCAGCAACGCTGCAAAAATGAAAGGACAAGAGATAGCACTTAATACCGCCGTGGCAGTGAGTACCGGTTTTTTTGCACCAATAATGTTACCATTGGTATTAGCGAACACCGACGCGGCCAGGACCAATAAATTGAAACACCTCATTATTGCCGCCTACGGACCAGAAGAATTCATGGATGCTAAAAATTTTCCTAGCTCCAAACAAGGATATGATAAAGCACTTGCCTATCGCAAAGCTCAGATAGAATTTACTAATTTCATGGAAAAATTAGAAGCAGAGGCCCAACAAAAAATTGACAATGATGAAGAAGTGTCCAATATCGTCATGGAAGATGAACATTTAACTAACGCCAAGGATGGTCACACCGATTTCTATGGTTATGGGTACGTAGAAATAGGTAATGACAATTACGCAACATCAACTGCACCTAAACAACTGATTAGTGAACAAAAGGTCAGGGAACTGATTCGTCGCGCTAACGAGAGCGAAACCCTTTGTGAAATCAATCTGATCGGAAGCGTTATCAAATCTAATTCTTTTAAACCAATAAGGGATGCCATTTTGAATGGAACACTATAGCGGTTGCTTACGGTAGTGGTATGGCGAACTAAACCCTAGAGTAGACCACATCCCATGTCGATTCCATTTTGCCCAATAAAATCCCCACAAATAAGCGCTCTTTTCCCATTTAGATGAAAAGGTGGAAAAGGGATAAAGCACCGCATGCCCATTTTTTATCAGTTGATAATTGACCGCGCTAAGTTCACCGTAATCGGCATTTTCAGCGTTTTCTGTGCGTAACACCCAAATTTTTGCCAAGAGTCGACTGTATTGGTCTTGACCAAGAACTTCCATGCGTATTTTTTTGCCTTCGACTATCTTACGCAAAAAATCTTTAGACCATTTTCCAATAGGTATGTAATCAAAGGAGGTTTGATTCAGTTCTGGCGCATCAATATAGGCCAAACGTACGCGCCTCTTATCATTCAACAAAAGCAAGGTATCACCATCGACCACCCGCTCACACTCGCCAACCATAATCCGATTCAAACCGTTCCTGTTCCCGGAAGGTGCAACTAGCGCCACTATCCCTAATACCAGTACACTAGTGGTGATGATTAAAATCAAAATAATTCTCAATTTATAACTCGCAATTTATAGCTCACAATCGGCAAGCGGAACTATCTTACTTTTCTTGACAAGCTTATAGCTAATCCAGAGAATAAGAAAAATTGGAAGTCCGATATATGAGACGAGAATGCCTCTCCAATCTATCGTTTCCCCGCTAAACGCACCATAATTTTGACTAAGGATCGATTGATAGAAATCTTTAGAAAGAGGGTTAAAAGCTTAGACTGGGATCAAGCAATCAATGATGTCACTCCCTTTATCAGAGATAAAAATCAATTAAAGCTCTGGTCCCCTTCTTTCTTCAATGTTTTAATCAGTAAAATAAACTTAGTCTAAACGTAGTACAATGGTACGTAGTAATAAGCAGTAAAGGAAATGTTGCATGACAGAGTTGAAACGTGGATTAAAGTCCCGCCATCTTAGTATGATCGCTATAGGTGGTGCTATTGGTACTGGAATTTTTGTCGCTACTGGTGCCTCCCTATCTAGCGCTGGTCCTGGGGGTGCGCTTTGTGCCTACATGGCGATTGGAATGATGGTGTATTTCCTGATGACCTCACTGGGCGAAATGGCGACTTACATGCCTATCTCGGGGTCGTTTGAAAGCTACGCCACTAAATTTGTTGATCCTGCGCTGGGATTCGCCCTAGGCTGGAACTACTGGTATAACTGGGCCATCACCGTGGCAGCGGAGTTGGCCGCTGGTTCTCTGGTGATGCGTTTCTGGTTTCCGGATGTTCCTGCGGTGTTATGGAGTGCTATTTTTTTATTCATACTCTTTTTCCTCAATTTTTTATCTGCGAGGATCTATGGTGAATCTGAATACTGGTTTGCCGGAGTAAAAGTGCTGACAGTGCTTATCTTTCTTTTAATGGGCCTACTTGTTATTTATGGAATTATTGGCAGAGACTACATCTGTATCAAAAATCTCACGATTGGCAATGCTCCTTTTGTTAATGGATGGACAGGAATTCTCAGTGTTTTTATGGTGGCAGGATTCTCTTTTCAAGGAACTGAATTGGTAGGCATTGCTGCTGGAGAAAGCGAACATCCAGAGAAAGATATCCCTCGTGCTATAAATTCGGTTTTTTGGCGAATCATTATATTCTATGTGGGCGCAATTATTGTAATAGGCTGCATTATTCCCTACACTGACCCCAATCTCTTAAACGGTAGTGTTGAAAATGTTGCCATCAGTCCATTTACGCTGGTATTTAAGCGCGCGGGATTGGCCTTCGCCGCCTCTTTAATGAACGCAGTAATTCTTACTGCTGTTCTCTCTTGCGGAAATTCTGGAATGTACGCTGCCACTCGTATGCTCTATGCTATGGCAACTGAAGGAAAGGCCCAACAAAAAATTGACAATGATG
>JADGBS010000015.1 GCA_015231325.1 Oligoflexia bacterium
AAAATCAAATGTCATCAAGCGTGACGTTGAACGCAGATTTTTCATCTGCTGTAGCTTTTCGACAACTAAAGGTTTTGTTGCTATTCTATCAGGCGTTACAGAGTTGGCGTGATCTTTCTGTTAACAATAATACACTTTCTTTATTTGATATCAAATTAGTCAAAGAAGTTGTATCTCTCAATTTACCTCGAATTTTTGCCATCCCTTTGCAGATATCAAGTACGCAGAACTTGAATTGTAATATTGCTGGGGGTGGGCAAATTCAAAATTTTAATGAGCTAAGTAACTATGATCCACAAAAAATTACTTTCGTGGTTATCAGTACTGATTTTGAATTAAACTTTGGTGGAGGAATTAAATATCCTAGTGAGAGTGTCTTGACCAAATTAGCAACCATTGGACCCATCGCTAGACCAGAGAATGAGATCAATTTGCTAAAAGAACGTCTTCGAGAAATTTTGGTGGCCCCCAATACCATCGTTTTTTTGGAAGATGGTGTTTTGGAGGATAATGCGTTATGGGCCGAAATTTTTGGAGAGTTGGTAATAGAAAATAGTAAGCTTCCTGTCGTAGATATATTTCGGACGGATTTCCCTCTAATAGAGTTCTCAGAAGTAAAGAAAGTCGTTGAAGGGTATCAAAATATTGATATCGGCAGAAGTGCTCCATACGTTTCTGCAACCAGATTACAGATCTATCTGGATTGCCCAATGAAGTTTTATCTTCGCTATATAAAAAAGATGGAACCAGAATTTAATATAGAAAGTTCTTTGTTTGTACGTGAATTGGGACAATTAGAACACCTTGCGATTCAGAAATATTTTAGTGCTTGCAGCAATAATTATTCGAGATATGAACCCCAACAACATCGGTTATTATGTGAACAGATCTTAGAAGAATTTTGTGGAGCAAATCAGCGAAAACTAGATCCATTAAATAAAAAAATTTTTTGTAGCGAGCTTAGACGTTTTAGTGAGCAGGCGATCATTTATTTATTAAAAATCAAACAAGATAATCCTAAATTGAAATTTTATTTTGAGAAAGAACTTTCTGGTGTTTCGCTTGTTGAAGGATTTACTGTGAAAGGAAGAATTGATTTATTGATCAATGATCCAGAGCGAGGGTGGGCGATGATCGATTTTAAACGATCAGATGCTAGTATCCCTAGTAGAAAGGCCATTGAAAAAATGGAAAAAATTCAAATGTGGTTTTATCTTAACCATAGTGAAATCGCCGTTGACGACATATATCAATGTGGTTTTTTAAATCTAAAAAGATTTAAGCGGTCATTGTTTTTTGAAGATGAGTATATGTCTTTTTTTAGAAAAAATTTGGCAAGATTTCAAGAGTTGAAAAAAAAACCATTATATCTTTATCTCAGGATAAAAATTATTTTGCTCAACCGAGAAGTTTGGATGTATGTGATGATTGTTTGATAAGACATACATGTGATAAATCACTGACGGTTGATCGACTAGATCGACTAGATCGACTAGATCAATTTGATCAATTAGACGGTACTCAAAAGGTGTAATTTGAGAAAAAAATGACAAAAATAAAAACTGGTGATGCTGATAGTGATAATCATAGTTATTGCGATGGTGGTGCAGATAATAATAGTGAATGTCATGCAGGAAAAGTATGTAAAGGACGAGTGCAGGGTAATTTAGAACAGATGGTGGCAATTCGCCATCAAGGAGGAGTTTTGCTGTCGGCCGGCGCGGGTTCCGGAAAAACATTTGTGTTGGTTGAGCATTTAATTTATCTGTTGAGTGAATTCATTAAAGAAAACATTGATACACTAAAAATGGATACGGATAATGAAAGGTTTATTACTAGGTTGAGAGAAAAGCTCTCTAATATAGTTGTAATGACTTTTACTAAGAAGGCAGTAGGGGAATTGGCGGTAAGATTACGAAAAAGAGTAATCGCAAAAGTAGTAGAAGAAGAATCAAAAGTAACAGCAACAGCAACAGCAGAAATGATTGAGGAGGGTTCTGGAGAGAGTACATGCCACCCCGATTTATTGGCATGGCAGTTGGTCAAAGAGTTTTTAGGCGGTCTTACTGTTTGTACAATCCATAGTTTTTGTTACAAATTAATTCGTCAAGGAATATTTTTGAACATCTCACCCACTGAAGAAGTAATTACCGCTGCTCAAGGGAAGGGAAAAATAGAAAATATTGTAAATGAATGGTTTAAACAGAAAATTCACTATACATACTCGCAAAGAGGCGACAATTCAGAGCATAGCGGTTTTCTTGAGAGCATAATTTTAAATCTTGGCCCTTTGACCAATGCACTGTATGAAATTTTTAATGATCCTAGTTTGCGCAAAGCATGGGTAGCGTTTTCATTAGCGGATATCGGTACAGAGAATATTCGTAGAGAGAATATTGATAGAAGTGAAATCGGAAATGACATAGGCGATGATGCGGACAAAAGCTTGAAGGATTTTTGGGAAGAATTAAAAAATCATGCGCCATTTAATAAAGTTTTTGTTAGTAAAAACAATGGAAGTGTCACTAGTTTGGGCATGCAGAAATGGCCAGATGAAATTGCGCGCAGTGATAAAAAAGCGACGACACTTAAGTGGTATCATTTTTTAAGAGACTGGATAAGTTTACTAGATAAAGATTCTTTTGTTGCAGTTTTTGACTTTTTTGAAAAATTGCAGAGAATGCCTCCGGGGCCGAAAGCGCAAAGGAATTGGGGAGATATTAATGGAGAGCAGGTTGTTAATTATTGGGAATCCATAAAGGAAATAAAAAAAATAATTTCATCTAATAAAGAATCTTTGCTAGCATACTTTGATTTATTTGATAAGGATTTTAAAAATTGGATTTCATTAATTAAAGAATTGGTTATTTATATTGAAAAAAGATATTTTGATTTCTCTGGGCTGACCTTCTCTGATCTAGAATATTATGTGTGGATGGAGATAAGAAATGAAGAAATTCGCAAACGGATCACGCCCAGTTTTAAGTATTTTATTGTTGACGAATTTCAAGATATCTCTTTTGCACAATATGCATTGCTTGAAGGGTTTACTGATGGTGATTTTAATAAACTATTTGGTGTGGGAGATATTAAACAGTCGATTTATGGTTTCAGAGGAGGAGAATTAAGCGTTTTCTTGAATTGTCAAACAAAGGTTCGGCAAAATTTAAATTTAATAAACAATTATAGATCTCATAAGGAATTAGTTAAATTTAACAATATTTTTTTCGACTTTATTTTTAAAAAAGGTAAGAATTTTACTGGAGAAGATCAGTCCTTGATAAAAGTTCCTATGTTGGCACAGGATAGTAATAAAGAGAGTATTTTAAAAAGAGAAGGATTAGGAATAGTCGTTAAGATAAATGCTCAGATTCGTAAGCCCGATATTGACATAGACCAAGAACGTAAACCTGATCAGGATCAGGATCAAAATCAGGATCGTGCAAAAAATCAGTATTTTAGTAGTTTTATTGTCAATCAACTAGAGGCCGAGGCCATTTATAAATATATTAATTTTTTATTAAAAGATTCTCTTGATGATTCCGCTATTACTGTCGCCAATGATGTCGTGGTCAAAAGTGAGAGCAATGTTAATAAAGGAATATTTTCGATAGCTATTTTATATAAAAATTTATTGCCTGTACAACATTTAATACCACTATTAATAGAAGGAGGTATAAATTTTTCTGCGCAAATCAAAATGCCATATGAAGAAGATCCTTTGGTTGGAATCTTTAATATACTTTTGGAATATTATCTAGAAAGTGAAAGTAAGCGCAAGAATTATTCGAGTATGGGCGATTCAAGCATTTCTAATATAAGTAACTTTAATGATTTAATATTCAATAAAGAAATTTCTAAATTAGTTTTGCTATACTTAGATTATTGGAAATTAAACGATGGAAAACAAGATTTACATAGAGTGAATTCAGCAATTGTTCAGTTTTTTTGTGACATAAAAATATTTGGTATTTTTTATTCATATCAAAAATTTATTTTTGATATGAATATTGCTAATTCAAGTTTTAAAAACAATCTAGAATTTATAGAAAATATTTGCCAACTTTCTCGCGATTTGCCGCAAGAAATTTGGTCATCATTGCAAAAATATTCACGTGAAAAATACTCTATAAATTATCAATTTGGTATTGGACCACAGGTTTTTTTATTATCTGCACATTCATCCAAAGGACTGGAGTTTTCGCATGTTATACTGGGTGGTATTTACAGTAATGGAAGAGAGAAAAATGAAGTAAATTATCTGGGGAAAATTCCAGGCAGTTTTCGCTGGGGAAGAGACAATGGTGATGTGGAAATTTTTAAATCTCCAAATTTTATTTTGGAATCGTTAATTGAAGAAAATAAATCGTTCTCTGAATCAAAAAGATTGTTTTATGTTGCTTGCACTAGAGCAAAAGAAAATTTGGCATTTGTAAATCTATTTTTCTCACAAGATAGTGGGCCATTTGGTAGAGAGCAAATGGAGAAAAACTATTCATTAACTATTCCCAAAAATAGTTGGATATTGGGAATAAATGCATTTTTAGATGAAATGAACGATCATACTGATGAGGTGATCCGAAATTTTCAAGTGGGAGAGGTGGGGGCGCGTTGTGTTTCTATTGAAAACCAAATTGAATATCCGATTGAATGCCCCATCGAGCACTCAGATGAAGTATCTAAAAATAATCCAGAAAATAATCCAGAAAATAATCGGTTGTTTTTTGCAGGGAGTGCATTGGGTATTTCAGTTGGAATAACAAAAAATATTCCGGCATTAGGTACAATTTCGGAGCTGTCTGTAACAAGATTCTCCTCTTTGGCAGATTGCCCTCGTCGTTTCTACTTGCTAAATATTTGCAAATTCGATGAGGAAGAATTAACACTTTTAAGTGAGCTTTCTCTTATTAAGCGTTCGTTTCAAAAAAATGATGCAAGAATAATTTCTTCCTCTGATCGAGGTAGTCGAATTCATCAACTAATTTCAAAATTTATTGAGCAGAGAGTTATGCAACAGGAGGTTGCTCAGGTTTTTACTGAAGGTGTAGATGGAACTGATACAAAAAAAATAATTGATTGGCTTGTACCATTATTTGAATCAAGAGAGAGCGATTATAGGTTTATTTCAGAGCGGCTGATTAAATTTTCTTTGAACGGTATGATGTTGACTGGAATTCCTGATTTGATTTTAAAACGCCGATCTTTAAGTATGATTGCTGGCAGTAGTAGTGGACCGCATATTGAAGTATGGGATTTCAAGACAGGGAAGCAGAAGTCTGAAAGGGAGCGAGGGTATTGGTTACAACTTTATTGCTACGGTTATGCGGCGTACAATTTAGAAGGAGTTCCATTCGATCAGGATATTGTTCTTTCATTGGTCTATTTAGATCATATGCAGATTATTGAACGAAAAGTAAATCTAAAAAAGATAGTAGCTGAGATAGATAGTTATTGGAAAATGCTTAGTGCTCTACAGAAGGTAGAAGAAAGTTTTTGTCCATACTGTGAATTTCGTGGCCTATTAGGATTAAATACAATGAATTGCGGTTTGGATGAGAAACAGATAATTGGCAATTAGAAGTAAAGTATAAATATTTTGTGGCAATAGTAAGCGAGTAAAAAAGTATGTTTTTGTGGCCGTGATTTGTTGCTTGTTTTTTTGAAGCACAATACAAACACTTGAAATTTTTGTACTTTACCGTTGTTATACTCAGTCATAGTGTTAAACTATTATTATGAAAAAGATAGTAAATATGGTTTTATTTCTATTACATTTATATTTACGTTTGCAATTAATATTAGTCTTTTTTTATTCTTTCACGATCAATAATGTTTATGCCAGTGCTGATTCAATATACGAATTAAAGTGGTTAGACTTAGATCCTGCGATTTCAAATGCAGATAATTTTTCTCAGAAGCAAGATACAGCAATTTATGTTATTCAAAATAGAAAATATCGTAAGCTTGGAAGATTTTATGTTTATGCTGGAGGAGGCATAGCTATTGCTGATGCGTTTACTAATACTACAAATATTCAGGGGAGAGCGGGGCACTTTTTTAGTGAAAATTGGGGAATAGAGGGGATCTATGGAAAAAATTTTAATAAAGAAAATGATGTGGCCCTGTCTGTAAAATCAGAGGGGTCTGTTCCGTTTTATCATGAGATAAAACAATATGTGGGTGGAATACTTTTATGGGCACCATTTTATGGAAAAATAAATACATTCGATTCGATACAATACTTTGACCTAGTTTTTGGTTTCGGAATAGGACAAGTACAAGAGCGGAATAATCGAGAACAGTTTGATAATGGTAGTTTATTAAAACCATTTTCAGATGCAAAGCATATGACCGTTATTTGGGATTTAGCTTCGATTTTTTATTTAAGTACAGATGTGAGTTTGCGCTTAGATCTTTTATCACAATACTATAAGACACAAAACATGATCAAAAGATCCGATTCGAAAGATAAAAAAATTTACTCACATTACACCGTTACAATTTCTTTGGGTTATGCGTTATGATTTTACGACTTATATTAATTATAGGTATTTTCTTTATTATGCATAATGATATTATCTTTGCTGGTGCGGATATCGAAACGAAAGAAAAAAAATATAAAATTGAAATCAATATTGATATGAATGATTTGGTTAAGAGTCAAAAATTGTTTGATGAACTTATATCTACTAATTCCCAAGATTATTCTAAATATATCAAGCTAGTATCAGAATTATCTAAGGCGAAGATTGCTTATGCAAACGAATCATTTTTATTAGGGATTATTAACCGTATACCAGCAAAAGTTGTTTCTAATGAGTTGGAAAAATTACTTAATTCATTTTTATTTAAAAAAGGAACAAGATATTTACAAAAATCCTTTGCTGACAAAATGGAAAAAAATAATTCTAATGTTGCGCGATACCTTTCGGCCAGGAATTATTTTATCCAGGGGAAAATTGAGGCGGCCATAAATTCGATACGCCTAGTTTCAGAAGAATATTCGGTAAAGGCATTAGCAGTAAATTTGGAGGCCAGTGCTTTGAGTTTATTAGAACGATATGACGAGGCCATTGAACGTTACGGGGAATGTCTCAGTACCAATAAGCGTTTTCTACAGCAATTGAGTAATGATGAGTTTTTTCATCAGGAAAGGACTACTTTAGAGATAAACCAAGAATTGTGTTTACTAGGTATGGCAAGAACATTTTATGCGGTCGGTGAGTATGATAAGGCCTACTTTATTTATATGTCTATTTCTAAAAATTCGTATTTATGGCCAACTGCGGTATTCGAAGAGGCATGGAATAGCTATAAATTGGAAGATATTAATAGAACGTTAGGAAAATTGGCAATTTTAAGTTTACCAATACTAGAGAAAAGAATTAATTCAGAAGCAGCTGTACTCAAAGTTAATTCGTATATAAAATTTTGTATGTGGGAAGAAGTTAAATCTAGTATCAATAGATATAGAAATCAATATTCTAATTATTTACAATTGTTACGAAAATGGAGTAATCAGCGAAAATCACAAGATGAAACAGTTGGCGTTTTATTGAATGGCATTGTCAGTAAACCTGCGTGGAATATACTGAACCGTTCATTAAAAGAAGCTGAGTACGAATTAAGTCAGATACAAGGAAGTGATTTAAAAAGTAATTATAAAAATGTATTGATTGCTAATATCAATAATTTTATTAAAAATCAAAAAAAAATTGCTGAAAATTATTTAGAAATAACTGTTGAAAATAAAATAAGTGAGACTGAGTATGTCCTTGTTACATTGAATCATTTATATACTTCTAAGCATGTTAATCAAGTGAGCTCAGGTGGAGTCGAGACACGAGAAAATAGTGGGGAAAATAAAGGAGAAAATATGTCCTTAGTATTAAGAAAAGATGAATATAGATGGAATTTCAATGGAGAACTTTGGGGAGATGAGTTGGGTGATTATGTATATAAAATTAGATCTAATTGCCATTAGAATATATTATTATATCCATTGTATGCTTTATATACAGAAATATGAATTTTCAGTTGCGATATATGTAATACAAAAGTGAATATAAGCAAAAAAAATTCAGCAAAACGACAGGTAAAGAGGAGGATGTTTCATGAGCGAAAAAACGTCGAATAAAGAATATGGAGGACTTAAAATAGTTAGAGAGTTTTTATCTTCACTGCCATCCATCCCTTGCATTTCTTTAATTACATTTATATGCTTACTTATTTTGGTTACGATTTTTATGTTATTAATGATAAATTCTCCTTCTTTTTTTGATGCTAGGGCGGATGAAACAGATGTAGTAACAAGAGAAGTAATAAAGGAAGTAGCAGTTACTGAAAGAGTAAACGCTACCCCGCAGATAATATTAGAACAAGTAGATGATCTGTTTAATAGAGGTGAGATAACTCCGGCGGCAAAGTTATCTGAAGAAAATTTCAATAAGATGCTGGATAATAATTCAGGATCTGGGGAATGGTGTGAGGTTTTTTTAAAAAATGCGATCATTATGTATCTAGCAAATAATCAGATAGATAAAAGCGTTGCATTGTTTTTACAAGGGAAGCAGTTTTTGCAGCATGCAATTGAATCTAAAAAATCTCAATGTAATATTAACTCAAAAGTTGTTCAAGAAATAGCAGAGATCATAAGCAAAAAAATAATTGAGGATCAAGGCAGAGGTTGTCCCTTTAATATGAGTAAGTCTCCAATTAAGTCACTGTCATCGATGAAAAGTGTTTTAAAAGCAATAGATATTGGTAAGTATTTTCAAAGTTTATTGCAAACATATAATAAACTGAGATGTTTATATTTAAATAATAATCTCGTTGCTGATGCCAATGAAATCGCTGATAATAAAATTAAAAAATATTATCTAGAGGCAAGAAAAAAAAATGAAAAGATCGATATAGATGATTTAGAAATAATAGCATTATTAGAAAATGAGCGGCTAAGTATTTTAATTAATGAAATGGAAAATATTAGTTTGGATTTTTCAGTAGGGAATTTGGAAAATAAGCTATTTGTGACACGATTACAAATGAAATTAGACAAGTTAAATGTGATTACTGAAAAAGCTACAAGTATTTTAAGTATTGGTGCTGGTGAGGGAAGCGTAAATGCATATTTTCTATTAAGTACTACGTATAAGAATTTTGTGTCGGAATTATCGAAAGCTAAAAATACTATAGAAATATCCAATAGTTCTAATGATACGGCGACCGATAGTGAAAATAATGGCAGAAATCATGAGCGTAGAAATGCCCTTTTGGTTAAGTTAATTGATACGATTGAAAAGAAGGGCGTCCAGTTTAAGCAAGAGGCGAAGAAAATAATCACAAAGTATACTATTTTGGCCCATAATAATGATTATTTTTTATTGGATCGTGGTGGTATTAATGTTGATGGTAAATATATTGGGAGTGGATTATTTAATTATATTGTCGAGTAAGGATTGTTGATATGCTTTTGTATCATTTCAAAAATAATTTTTCTGAACACGAACATAGATGCAAATTTTTTTTATGTTCATTGCTAATGATATGGATATTGTTCGGATGTAGCAGCACTGACAAAAGGCTTGATCACACTGAGGCGCGGTTGACTGAGCAGCAGGTACCTTTGAATTCCGAACTGAAGGCCAAAGTGAATTCTGATGTAGTATTGTCTGATTTTACTGAGCTTTGTCGACAAAAAAAATTTGATCTTGCGCTGGCGCAATTGAAAGAAAATTATTATCGTTTTAAAGACAATCCTGAATATTGGACAACTATGGGTAGCTGTTACTATTTACAGGACAATTTATCTCTGGCAAAAATTTATTATAATAAGGCGTTGTTATTGAATCCGAACTATCTTCCGGTAGTAAATAATCTTGGAATTTTGTTGTTGCGACAAGAAAAAGATCAAAAAGCGATGATGGTTTGGGAGAGAATATTAAATTCTAAATATTCCGATGTTTCGTTAATATCCGCAAATACGATGTTGGAATTGCGCACTTTAAAGTTAAATTTGGCAAAATTATATATGAAGTATTTCTTTGTTGATAAGGCGTTGGCCTTATTATTAGAGCTACAGACAAAATTTCCTTCCGATGTCCAGGTCGTTGGTGATCTGGCCAGTGCATATTTATTGAAAAACATGGGTGACAAGGCCATAGCACTTTATCAAAAAATAGATGAATTAGTAGTATTAAAACCAGAAATGGCCCTGAATTATGTTTGGGCCCTAAAAATGAATGGCAGATTAGAGGAAGCAAAAAAAATTTTTGAGAGGATAGAAAAAATCGATGAATTAAAGGATGTTGGGCTTGAACGTTATTATCAAGAGACTGCGAAGTTATTATAAAAAATTTCGCAAGAGAAGAGGTGTGCACTAAAAATGAGAATATATCGCGTGAAAGCACTGATAAAGCGTTATTTGTTCGTATTGAATTATGCAATCTGCGGCATTTGTGTGGTCGGTGCACAGGAGGATGTGTTGCCTGAAAACAATAAGCATATTAAGAATGTTAAGTATATTAAGTATAATGAGTACAAAAAGTCTCAGCAGGAAGCAAAAAAAAAGCATGATTATATAAGATCCATAGACGCATTTAATATGACTGATCACACAGACCATAATCTACGACGATCTGATGCCAGGGTAAGAGAGCAGGACATGGAGCGTATGAAGAAAGGGAATAGTAAATTAGCTGTACAAAAAGAAAACTTTCATAAAGAAATCAGGGCGGGGATAATTGATCTTCATTAAGAATTAAGAAAACGAAGAGGGGAGTAGAATTCGACCGCATCGGTGGCAAGTTACGATCACTTTTCCTCTGTCTAAATTAATAATATCTTCAAAAGCAATTTGAATAAAACATTGATTACAGTGATTATTTACTACCCTGGCCAGAGGGTTTTTAAATCGGTATTTTGTAATTACAATGTTATACAAGGTTCTAAGTTCCCTAGTAAGTCCTTCAAGTAATAATGACTGTTCGGATTCATATTGGGAGATTTGTTGAACCTGATCTTTCACTTTTACTTCTACTTCATCACTAATTTCTTTTATGGCACTTTCCAGTGAAAGAATATGCTGTTCAACATCTTTGATTTCCAAAGAAGATTTTTCAGTTTTTTCCATTAATTCAAGAATTTCGCTCTCTAATTTCTTCTTTTTTTGAGATATTTCAGATAGTTGCTTTTCTATGTAGTTAATTGCTGAGGAAGATGTGCTGGCGGCCAGGCTTTTTTTATTCCGATTGTATTGTTCATCTATCTTTTTGAGTTCTGGTCCTTTTTCTTCCAACGAATGGTTGCATCTCCCTAAATCAACATTTTTTGATGATAAAGTTGTGCTTTTACATTTGTGCTGTTCTACTAAAAGTTTTACTCGGTTTTTTTCTTCTTCGATGTTTTTTAAATGGTGATTTATTTTATTGTCTATATATACTATTTTAATTAAACTCTCGTATTGAATAGAATCTGCCATGGAATATCCTCTTTTTTTGTTGTTGCCAAATCATTATACTATAAATGCGCGGACTAAATATTATTATGACGGATTTTATTGATCTTTACGTTGGATGTCTATCCAAATATTAGAGCAGGGTAATTCGGGGTATTTGGGGTATCCTGGGTATTATGAAGTAATAGATGTTAGGTGCCCCATAAGATAGGTTTCACAAATAGGTTTCAGAAGTAGGTTTCACAATAAATACTGCAGATACCACACACTAAAACAGTTTTAGCTAGACTTTGTAGCGGAAAATGATGAGAATGACCTGACAATTTTGGAGAGTTTAGATGGGTAAAGATAATGTTCGAAGGAATTTTCAAGAAGATATAAAGCTAAGAGGTCTGAAAGATCTAAAGGTTGTGTTGTTACACGATTGGCTGACTGGTTTTAGGGGCGGCGAAAGGGTTTTTGAGGCATTGTGCGAAATTTTTCCAAATGCGCCTATCTACACTCTTTTTTACACACCTGGGTCCACCTCGCCGCAGATAGAAAATCGTCCTATTTTTACATCATTTTTGAATAAACTTCCCGGAGTTCATCGTTATTACCGGATGTTACTTCCGCTTTATCCTTTGGCCATAAGGATGTTAAAAATTCCTCAAGAAACTCAGTTGGTGGTGAGTAGTTCTCACTGTGTCATCAAGGGAGTAACCTCTGGCAGTAGATCTTTTACTTACAAGCACGTCTCGTATATACATAGTCCTATGCGGTACATTTATGATCAATTTGATAACTATTTCGGAAAAAAATCTGGTGCAAGTTTCTTAGAAAAAATAGTTGGAAGATTGATCCGTAGTTATTTGGAAACGTTTGATGCTTGTTCAAATGATAGAATTGACCTAATGATCGCTAATTCTAATTTTGTTAGGGAAAGGATTAGGCGATACTACCGACGAGATGCTGAAGTAGTAAATCCTTTTGTTGAGCTTTCGGATTTTGAAAGGGTCCGCAAGGATCCTCCTAGAAGAGAAAATTTTATGGTTATGGTTACTGCTTTCGCTCCTAATAAACGTACTGATTTGGCAATTTTGGCATTCAAAAAATTGTTCAGAGAGGCGACAAATGGATCAGAAAGAAATTTGGTGCTAAAGATAATTGGAAGTGGACAACAGGAAAAAATGCTTAGAAGGCTTGCAAAAGGCGTAAAAAATATACACTTTTTAGGAAATTTGCCACGCAATAGCATAATTGGCCTATTATCGCGAGCTCAGGCATTAATTTTTCCAGGAGTTGAGGACTTCGGAATTGTTCCTTTAGAATCATTGGCGGCAGGTACACCTGTTATTGCCTATCGCGCGGGAGGAGTTTTAGAAACATTAAATGAAAGGGTAGCAATTTTTTTTGATGAAGATAATCCAGATTCTTTGCTTAGAGCGATTAGAAGTTTTATTGCACGCGCAGATCGAGCAACCGAAGAGAATCCTCTGTTTGATCGACAAGTTTTATTTCAACAGGCCGAACTTTTTTCAAAAATGGTTTTTAAGAATAAAATATCTTCATTAATTGCTAAAGTTTTGTGAATGGCCAATATAAAATCATTACAGATAATTGAAGCAAATGTGGGTGATCATCTCACTGCTATCGTTAATTTTCAAATAGCGATGGCCGATGAAACTGAAAACCTAAAACTAGATCCTTTAACGGTCAAAAAAGGCGTGACTGCAGTATTTGATGATCCTCATAGAGGAAAATATTATGTTTGTGTAGAAACTTTTTCACATCAGTGTTCTGTTAAAGTAGTAGCATCAATGCTGACAATCCCTGAATGGAGTGATTGGAGAAATGCCACTTGTATCTGGATCCATTCAGTGTATGTAGTACCAGAGTATCGCCGGCAAAGGATATTTGCCATGATGTACGATCATTTAAAAGAAAAAGTAATTTCAAATAGCGAATATTTTGCATTACGTCTTTATGTAGATAAGAGAAATGTTGGTGCTCAAAATGTTTACCAAAGGCTGGGTATGAATAATCATCATTATCTGCTTTATGAGTGGATAAAAGTTTAGTCGTGGCCGTTTGTTGATTGCAGTGCAGACTTTTATTTTTGAGCGCGAAATCTAATCATGGTACACTAAATACGAAGTATAATAGATATACTAAATTTAGCTGTCGTAAAAAACAATCGTAAAAAACGTAAAAAATTTTTTTAGTATTTTTTTTATTATTACTAATCATTCTAATGAAACAGAGGTGATTTTTTTATGTTTAGAAGAAAAATTTTGTCTTTTGTTTTTATCATGATCGTCAATCTGATTGTCTCATTTAATACTTTTTCTGTAGAAATTACTACAGGTTCACTGCAATCATCAGCACACGCTAATGCGCACGCATCAGACTTATCCAGCTCAACAGCAGAGATAGTCGCAGTTGTAAAAGAGAGCATCGAGGGAATACCTCCGGCGGCCATCCGTTTTATGGTGCAAAAACAGTTTATGCGAATGCATTTGATGGATGAACTTGGTGATTGGAAATCAGTAGAACTGGTCGCGATTTCTGAGGATCTATTGCCCAGCGATCTGTCTCAATTTACACAAGAAAAGATTAATTCATTTATCGATCGGGTCGCCAATAATGTTGAAGACAATCCGATATTAGTCAAATTTTTGGAACGCATTCGTGGTGAACAATTTGAGCTTTTGTCGGCCAAGGTAAAACGAGAGGGGCGATTCGTTCTACCGGAAGTAATATCTTACGCTTTGGCACTTAATAATTTAACCAGGGCAGAGATTGATGATCCTGAAATTATTCAAAGTTGCTTAGAAATTTTTCCTAGAGAGCGGGATGCGGCACACATCACACCTTGGCAGATGGGACTTTTCGGTTGGGCCAAATTGACGTCGGTTGAAGGGCCTATGAAAGTTGTGTTACATGCTCGGAAGACTGGGGAACTACATCCACAATTTTTGAGGCATATGTTACCAGTCAATATCACTGAAGCAATCATAGCTGATTTGGTATTGGGTGAATGGAATAATGCTGAAAGTGCGATCCCTCTGGCCATTAATCGTCCTGGCGATGACCCATCCGATCCCCGGCTTGGTACGGGAGGGGCCACGCTTTCTGCTGACAGAAAAGTAATTAAACTCAAAATGGCCTTCTCGAAAAAGTGGGACGACCTATATTCAAGTTGGAATTTGAGTTTCCTTTCCAAGTTCAATACTTTTCCGTTTTTCGCTTGTAAACTTTTGATCCCGGAGGTGAGTGATTACAAAAATCGTCCTGAAGAATATATTTACAGGAGGGCGCTAGCGCTCTACACCCATTTGAACTATATGTTTTTGGGCGATGTCGATGATCAAAAAAATGGCAGAGACTATATTAGATGGGGTGATAAAAAATTGGCAGATATTTGGGGAGAGATAAATTTAGAGGCCGCTTCCGAATACTACAGTGAAGTTGCGGGAGCAACGAGCGCAGATATTTAATGCTTATTTGATCGAAACAGTTTATGCATTTTCGCCGAACGGATACGAATTAGATCTTGTCTTGTAATTTTTTTATCCTAATCAGGCCAGAAAACCCCATCATTTATTATTATAGCTGATTTGACTACTAGCTTTTGTGACTTCAAAGATGCAAAATCACGGTAGATTTTCTATTATCTTAAAAAGGGGGCTCCATATCATATGTTGCATCTAGAAAAAGTTGTAAGTTTTTTAGACACATATCTCGACATCCAAAGCTCAAAGACTGATGAATCTTGGAATGGGCTGCAAGTTGAGGGTAAATCTGCTGTAAAAAAAATAATGTTCACCACTGATGTCGGTATCGAAACGATAGAGAAGGCAATCTATTACAATGTCGATATGTTAGTTGTTCATCACGGTCTTTTGTGGAAGAGTGTAGATCCTTCTGTAAAGGGGGCGAACAAAAAACGCATCGAACTGCTTCTGAAGAATGGTATCTCGCTGTACGGCGTTCATCTACCACTAGATAAGCATCCAGAGGTAGGCAACAATGCGCAGTTGTTAAAAATTTTAGGTTTTAAAAAGTATAAACCATTCGCCTTGTACAATGGGGCATATATTAGTTTTATTGGTAGAACTAATCGGCCAAAGACCATAATCGAGATTGAAAATATTTTGAAAAAAGATCTTGGTGCTTTTTGCAAGACTCTCTCGTTCGGTAAAAAGAAAATTTCCACCATGGCCGTGTGTTCAGGAGGGGGCGGTTATCCGCAACTTATGGAGGCCCTTCGTGCTGATGTTGATTTGTATCTTACCGGAGATTCCACCGAATTTTACCACTTAGTGAAAGATTACCAAATGAATGTCATCTGCGCAGGACACCATGCTACCGAAATTGTTGGTGTACGTGCACTGGCCATTGTCGTAAAAAAAGAATTGAAGGTTGATGCGTTTTTTATTGATTTCCCAACTGGACTATAATCTCCATAATCAGGCCAAGCGTTCTGCAAACTTACCCTTGCTATTAATGAAAGCAAGCACATCTTTAACTATGAGCTATATGAATTATATGTATTGCATGTAATTTGTAAGGTAACGGAGGCGTTGAAGAAAGAGAGGTTTTTATGATGAAGATTATTTTTAAGAATCTTAAAAAATCAGGGCGGGCCATCGCGATAGCTAAAGATCGTTTGGCGACAATTTTTGAACGTTTTCCTGATTTACACAAGGGACAAGTAACTTTAACTCTTTGCATGGAAAATTCTCACCAACAGGCGAGACCAGATGCTTTTAGTGTCAAGCTGCATTCTCAAGGAGGGCGTTATCGAAATGTGACATTACACAAATCGGCCGCTAACCTGTATGTCGCATTAGGAGACGTTGCTAGGCATCTTACAGAGAAATTAAGCAGATTTGGAGGTAGAATACGAGCTAAGCAAAGAGCAAAAAATGAGGTCATCCCTGGACCTTTGGCCTAGCGGAAGCCTCACTCCAGTTGGAATAGTTGACACCGCAACCAGTTGATCAATGGTATTGATAGTGCTATAAGGAAATCTTAGTATTTAAAATTAGAATAAAAGACGGAGGTTATGATTTTATGAAAAAATTAATTTTTGCTTTCTTTTGTTCGATGCTTATGGGTACTAGTTTTAGTGTCAATGCTATAGTTATAGAGGAAGGTTTACCTACTGAATGGAGTAAATATTTAACGACTGACAAAAATGATAAGAGTTGTGAAATTGGAGCAACTTTTTATGTTTTGAAAGATTCGCCATTTGCCTATCTAACTTTAAATTCAGGTGAAAAAGTTCCTATGTATAACTACAAGAATGACAGCTTTACACCAACATGTGTAATTAAGCATTATGAGTCAATTTCTTTAGAAGAGGGATTACGTGCATTACCAACTTATGAATTAGTTACCACGTGCGAAATAATGAGTTCACTACCTCAATTGACAGTTTCTTACAGTGGTAGAAGGTACAGTTGCGACATGACTTGGGTTGGATTGTAGTATAATATTTTCAACGGGAGGCGGGATGCCTACAAAGGAGAGTTCCTAATGTCGGAGTGCAAAAGCAGAGGCAACAAAAATAAATTTTGTACATGTACTTACGAACCATGTTCTAGAAAGGGAGTTTGTTGCGATTGCTTGCAATACCATCTAAAGAGTAAGGAGCTTCCAGCTTGTTGCTTTCCTCCTGAAGAAGAGTCCAAGTACGATCGAAGTTTTCAAGCATTTGTGAACGCGTGGAAAATCCCGCGATCGAAATGAGATAAGTGTATTAATAGAAATAATGACCTCCCGCACGACCCGATGTGAAATGGTCTTTTCTGGTTGACCTCGTTCATAGTGAATTTCTGAATAGTTAAATCCTAATTCTGGCATCTGCATGAATCAACTTTGATGCAAGATTTTGGAAAAATTGGATATGTGTAACTAGTGCAAAAGACATTCAACTTTTGAATATAAAAATATTTTTTGATCACCTATCTTCAGTGCAGATCATAAAGAATAAGTGAAAAAACAGAAACATTAAACAGGGATGATTTAAACATCTGTACCTTTCAATCATACACTGCTAGAATTATTGCAATTGTCCTTCTATTTTATCAGGAAAAAAAATGGAACTTATTTTAGGGTATGATGATTTTGGAAAAATTATTGACCAAAAACTTGATTTTGTTGATAAGAGTTTATTCATTAAAGAATTTCTCGATAGTGTTGGCACAGAAGTAACAGTTATCACCCGTCCCCGCAGATTTGGAAAGACATTGAATTTGTCGATGCTCCGTTACTTTCTTGCCTCCGAAATTCATGGGAGATCAACCAAAGGAATGTTCGATAATCTCAAAATCGCTCACTGTGGTAATGATAAAAATGGTGTCAATTATATTTCACACCAGGGACAATATCCGGTTATTTTTCTAACATTCAAAGATGTTAAAGAAGTTTCTTACACGGACGCGATTAATAAATTACGAATAATCATCAGAAATCTTTACCAGGAAAGTCGGTTCTTAATAAAATCAGAAAGGTTAGAAGTGGATGAGAAAAGCATTATTCAAAAGATGATGGATGCTAAATCTGAACTAGCAGATTTGGAGGTGTCACTATTACAATTAAGTAACTATCTATCTAAACATTATCAAAAAAATGTTTTTATCCTGCTTGATGAGTATGATACTCCTCTTCAGGCAAGCTTCTTAAATGGTTATTATGATGAGATGAAAGGATTTATGCAAAAAATGCTGGGAACAGCTTTAAAAGGTAATCCTTATTTAAACCGAGCGCTGGTTACTGGTGTAATAAGAGTAGCTAAAGAAAGTTTTTTCTCAGGACTTAATAATCCCAAAATTTATTCTGTAATGCAATCCCAATATAGTGAGTATTTTGGATTCACACAAGAAGAGGTCGATGATTTATTAAAAAAATTTGGAATGAGCGATCAGGCCACTGACGTTAGGAAATGGTATAATGGGTATCGTTTTGCAGGGACCATTGTTTATAATCCATGGTCAATTGTTAATTTTATTGCAAGTAGAGAATTACGGCCTTATTGGGTTAATACCAGTGATAACGCTTTAATTCAAGAACTAGTAATGAACTCTCGAAGTGAATTTAAAGAAGCTCTTGAAAAACTATTAAGGGGAGAAACTTGTGAACAATTAATAAATGAGCATGTAGTTTTTGGAGACTTAAAACAAAATCCAGGGGCAGCATGGAGCTTATTGGTTAGTGCAGGATACCTAAATGTTGTCTCTTCCATAATACAAGACGATGTAACAACTTGTGTTTTAGAAATTCCAAATAGAGAAGTTTACGGTGTGTATAGATATATGATTAAAGGCTGGCTATCCAGCACGCAAGGTATTAGTTGGTACAATGAATTTCTGAAAAATCTTCTCTCCGGAAACATGCAAGAATTTTATGAAAATCTAGAAATATTATTTACCCAAGTGATTTCAGTGCGTGACATTGGTCGAGAGCCAGAGGCTTTTTATCATGCTTTAATGCTAGGATTGATCTGCAGTTTAGACCGTAATATTTACGAAATTATCTCTAATGCTGAGAGCGGTTATGGCCACTCTGACATTATGATCGTACCAAAAATTGAAAATAAATTAGGCATTGTACTAGAGTTAAAAAGTTTAAAAGAGATACCCAAAAAAGAGCAGACGGTTACGCGCTTACTAGAGAAAAGTGCTAAGGAGGCATTAACTCAAATTGAAAAGCTAAACTATGTGGCCGGAATGCAAAAGCGTGGAATTAAGGAAATTCTTAAAGTTGGAATTGCTTTCGCTGGCAAGCGCTTTCAGATTGCTACTGCCGTTTGGCCACCAAAAAAAATTAGCTCTGCTGAAATCAAAAAAATTGGCGAAAAAAAAGAGACTACTAAAAAAAAGGTCAGACAGGCCAAATCAAGCAAGAAGGCCACAAAAGCTAAAAAAATTTCAAAATCCCGAAAAATCGCCCCCCCTGCTAAAAATCCTTCAAAACGAGGAAAAATCACAAAATCTACCCCAAAAGGTAAAAATAACCAACAAAT
This sequence comes from Oligoflexia bacterium, assembly GCA_015231325.1. Taxonomy (GTDB): domain Bacteria; phylum Bdellovibrionota; class Bacteriovoracia; order Bacteriovoracales; family Bacteriovoracaceae; genus JADGAN01. Next base: position 19,467 of record JADGBS010000015.1, read on the forward strand.
TTAATATTGGGAATGGGAGGTTCAAAACAATGGTCATAGGTTGACCTATGGATGGATATGAAGAAAATATTAGTAGTAGGCAGTTTGAATATGGATTTGGTGGTAAGGACCACGAGGATTCCAAAAATAGGAGAGACAGTGATCGGGGTTGGTTTTGACAAAATCCCCGGTGGAAAAGGTGCGAATCAGGCGACAGCAGTTGCCAAGCTCGGTGGAGAAATAAGTTTCATTGGTAAAGTTGGTGCCGATAATTTTGGTGAGGAACTGACAAAAAAAATAATGGTCAACAAGATAGATACTAGTGGGATTATGATATCTAAGACAGATCCGACTGGTATGGCCAGTATTACTGTAGATGACTTTGGAAATAATTCGATTGTAGTAGTTAGCGGAGCTAACTTTGATATTACAAAGGAAGATATTGATAGCAAGTTTGATATGATTACATCTGCGGAAATCATCATCCTCCAGCTGGAAATCCCTCTAGAAATTGTAAAATATATAATTTCTAAAGCTAAAACACTTGGAAAGACAGTAATATTGAATCCAGCGCCTGCAGTGGTATTGGATTCAGAGGTAATAGAAAAGGTTGATTTTCTTATCCCTAATGAAACCGAACTTGAAATTCTTACTGGGATAAATTCAAAGAGCATTGACGACGTGATACTTTCTTCTAGGCAATTGATTGAAAAGGGTGCGAATAAATTAATCGTTACCCTCGGTGAAAAAGGGGCGATCTATATCGACAGAGCGGAAATCAAGCACTACCCATCTTACAAAGTGAATGTTGTGGATACTACTGCTGCAGGAGATGCTTTCATCGGAGGATTTGCGACCTTTTTATCGAAAGGTGCAGAAATTGATGAGGCGATAAAATTCGCTATCAAAGTAGGCGCATTGACTGTTACTAAACACGGGGCCCAGGTATCTATTCCCACACTCGAAGAAGTGACCAGGTGGAATAGGTATCAAGGCAGTAGTGCCATATCTGGCAGTGCCCATTCATAGCAGTGCCATGAATAGCAGTGCCAAAATAACGCTAGAGATATTTTGGGGTCATTAAATCACAGGTAAAAAAGAACATTACCTAACATCGCATATTATTTACACTACCTGCATATCAAAATAACGTAGTTTCTAACTTTGCTTTAACGTATTTTTATTCAGTATAACCTCATATCTGGCATTGAGCTTGCATATAAAAAAGTATGTTGTAGTATCGGCTTCGACGTTTTTGCGTTGCTTTAACTCGTTAGCGTATTTTACAAAAACTGTTCGTTTACCTATGAGGTTTTGTATGAAAATTATCGTTTCTGCGTCAGAAGAGTTTGCTAGTTACCATTGTGCAGCACTTATTACTTGTAGGACTTTGATTCGTCCCTGTCCTACCAAGATAATTCCCTGTGGATCACTGATTATTCCATGTACTTCTCAATGTCCTTGCAATTGTCTTCGCTAACACCTGTTTTAGTTAACAGCAATTTTTTTTTAGAAAAGCGGGGAGATCATCCCCGTTTTTTTTTATTTATAAAATAAAAGAGGTATTTCTTATGCCCACTAATACGTTAAAAAGATCGATGTACAACATTATAGTAGATCAATTGTCAGAAGGTGAAGTGTTGTTGTTTAATTCATCCAGTTGTGCTTTCGGGGTTATGGATAAAAAGGCCCAGATGCTATATGACAAGATAGATGAGATAACTGATATTTCTACATTGGATGAGGAAGATCAAAAAAATTTGAATGTTTTGGCACAAAATGGTTTTTTCGTTCCACACGATACGGATGAATTTAAGTTGTTAAATATCATTGGAAATGTCAAAAGACATTCTACCTCTGGTTTGAATATCACTTTGGCACCGACTACTGATTGCAATATGGCCTGTCCATATTGTTATGAAAAAAACACCAAAAGAAGAATGGGCCCAGAGATTATCGCTGCCGTGGTAAATTTCATCAAAAGTTATTGCGAAAATAATCGGCCTACCACTGTCACTCTTATTTGGTATGGGGGCGAACCATTGCTTGAGCTTGATACGATTCAGACCGTCTCAGAACAGGTGGTGCAGCTTTGCCAAGAAAAAAATATTGATTACAATTCATCAATCGTAACAAACGGGGTTTTATTAACCAGGGAAACTGCGATCATTCTCAAAGAAAAGTGTAAAATCACTAGCGCTCAGATAACGGTGGATGGATTGGAGTCAGTGCATAATAGGCGTAGAATTTTAAGAAGTGGTGCAGATAGTTTCAACTCAATTATCAATAATATCGAAAATATAAAAGATGTTATTGAAGTCACTATAAGAGTCAATGTAGACAAAAAAAATATTGAAGAGACTGGAAAACTTATTCATTATTTTAGTCACGAGAAGGGGTGGCGTGATGATGTAATATTTTATTTTGCCCCAGTTGATGGGAATATTAACTCCTGTGTGTTAAAGGAAAATACCTGCTATTCAAGACCAGAATTTGGGAAAATTCATGCTGAACTTATGAGAAAATCTTACGAAAGCGGGAATGTTAAAATCATTTCAAAATTATATCCCAGAAAGAGTGAATTATTTTGTGGTGCAATTACCCTAAACACCGTTGTTGTGGATCCAGACGGTTACCTGTATACTTGCTGGAATGACGTTGGGTTACCGGAGAAAAAGATAGGAGATGTCAGTACAGGGATGGTAATGGGAAAAAACTATATCGATTGGTTGTCCATTGATTATCCCGATAAATGTAAGCTGTGTAATCTTTTGCCGATTTGTGCAAGCGGTTGCCCATATCATCGTCTCCGAAATGGTAATACTGCTGAATGTATTTACCAAACGCTAAGTTTTAAAGAAAATCTTAAGATTACTTACGAAGAGTACTTGACATCCTCACCTGCAAATGACTAGGATTTTAGTATCATATTACTTGCTTAGTATAGTCTTCTACAAAAGGATGCTGTTATTCCACGTTCTATTAAAATATCATTTATTATATTTTTTATATTCATGTTTGCGGCCCTTTTTTTGGGAGGGACCGGATTTTATCCTACGGCCCTTTCGAATTTTAGAATTCCGTTCATTATAGGTATAGCAAGCATAATAGGAATATACTTCTTCGATAGAAGTGCTATCTACTACCTCAGTAACATTTTAAAAAAAGATTACAGCAAATTTATTTTTATATTTTATTTGATTGCTTATTTGAAAGTTGCTTTTTTACATTATTTTTCTTTCAGTTTAAGTCCAGATTTTTCATTTACCGATTATTTTGTGCGAAATATTCAGAACGGCTATTTTCAAGAGTGTGTCGTTTTAAACCGTTGCATGATGTATACTGATCACACGCCTCTTTTCCTCTTCCTATTGCATCCATTCCATTATTTGTTTAATAGTCAAATCTTTTTCTTAGTAATACACCCACTGGTGATTTGGTCTAGCGCTTTTCCACTTATCTTGATTATGAGACATTATCGATTTACAAACTTATATCAATTGTTATTATTGTTAATGTTTTTTAATTTTCCGTACCTGTCTCAGCTTTTAAATTTTGATTTCCATTTTGAGGTTTTTTTTGTTCCTACCCTACTGTGGTCTTTCTATTTTTTTGAAATAAGAAAATGGTGGGCCTATATCTTATTCGCTATTCTTTTTATGTCGGTTAAAGAAGATGGTCCTATCTATATGGCATTTATTGCGTTAGCACAATTCTTTTGTATTAAAGATAAGTCCCATCCACGTTGGTTATGGTCAAGTTTACTGCTTTTTTTACTTAGTATTATTGCTTTCTTTTTATTGACTAACGTGCTGATGCCTTGGACTCAACATGATCAACAGGCAAAAATAATGGGACATATCTCTAAATACGGCCGCTCTACTGCGGAGATTGTTTCTGGCATTATTACCCACCTTCCTGAGGTTATTTGGGGATACATTACCGGTAAATGGTTAAACATTTGCTTATATTTTTTATTCGCTCCATTTTTACTACCATTTTTTTGGATTGCCTCTTTTCCCTTCGCATTGATCACTAGCACCTCTTCTTCTGCGTTAATATATAAAGTGATGCTATATTATTCTGCCCCTTTTATTCCAGTGATCTTTTACTCTTTTATTTTGCTTCTTGCTAATTTTCGAGGAAAATCTTGGGCCTTCTATTTGCTAGTGGGGGCATTTGTCCTAACCCACACTTTTGGTGGCGGATATTTTACCTATCGCCGACCAATGGTAAACTATTTTGATTTTTTAGAAATAATGAAAGAAGTCCAGTATTCAGAGACAGTCTTGATTCAGCCACACCTGTTTGCCTATTTCCCCTATCAGCAAAAAAAGGTCATGTTACTAAGTGATAACCAATCTGCCTGGAAAAGTGCGAAGTATATTATGATCAACCCTACGTTACCCGCTGATACATTTACTCTGGATAGTTTTTCGAAGTTGCAAGATTTGTGGAATAAATCTTCGGATTTTACTCGTAAAGAAAAAGGTGGATTCATTCTTTACACTCGTCGTGCTCCTCGAATTACGCATCAAATCCTGTGAGAGATTTGACAATATAGTTTGGCCTTTTCTTAGTTTCTCGAAATATTGATGCAATATAAAGTCCGATAATACCCATTGAAAAGAGCTGAATGCCTGAGAGAAAACTGATTGAGGCCATGATTGCTGTCCAGCCTGATGTAGTTTCAATCACAAAACGTTGTACTAGTACATACAGCAACAGCAAAAAAGAAAACAAAGAAATTAGCACGCCTATACAAAAAATTACTTTCAATGGTATATCTGAGAATGAAATTAGCGCTGATTCAAAAAAATTCCAGATCACTTTTGAGCTAATCACTGGAAATTTTGTTTTTCCGCTAAACCTAGGTGCCCTGGTATAACTGATAAACGTTTGTTTAAACCCTACCCAGCAAACCAGACCACGCATAAAAGGATTTTTTTCATCGAGTTTCAAAATTTGCAAGGCCACTCTTTTGGTTAGCAGTTTGAAATCTCCGGCCTCCACCGGCAACGAAATATCCGTAACATGTTTTAGTATCAGATACCCAATTTTAGTTAAAAAAAGCTTAAACCAAGTTTCACCTTGACGAGAAGATCGTACAGTATGTACTACATCAATGCTCCGATCTTGATTCCAAGTGGCGATCAGCTCTGTTATCACTTCTGGGGGATCTTGGAGATCTGCATCCATGTACACAATTAAATCACCGGTGGCGTAGCTCATTCCGGCGATAACACAAACCGATACTCCAAAATTTCGTGACATGGTGACGATTTTGATGTCACGTCTTTTCTCCAATTCCGACAAAAGGATATTCTCAGAATCATCCACCGAATCGTCATTGACAAAGATAAGCTCATATCCTGAAATTATTTTTTTCTCTTTTTGCTCATCGAAGACATTCCTACATCGAAGAATAAGTTCGTGTAAAACGGCTTCTTCGTTGCGAAATGAAAACACCACCGAAATAAACGGAACTTTTTCTATTAAATTATTATTCATTAATCCTCTAATCCTCTAATCCTCTAATCCTCTAATCTTCGACCACATCTATTTTTGTATAAAAATTTTTGTAAAATATCTCCTTTTCCTAACACAAACGTCAAGGTATCTTTGAGACGTCTCTGCATTTTAAGGAGGAATAAGTGAATGCTAAATCAATCCGCGCAGTTATTTTGGCCGGTGGAATCGGATCTAGATTGCAAACGGTTGTTAATGACCGACCCAAGGTAATGGCCCCAATTGGTGGGCGCCCCTTTATTACTTATTTATTTGATCAATTGCTGGCCGCCAAATTCCGCGCAGTTACTCTATCTACGGGTTATATGTCTGATTATATCGAGAAAAAGCTAGGCCATGGGTATCTGGGCCATGGACATAAGGATTTACAAATTGATTACTCTCGAGAGACCAACGCTCTTGGCACTGGTGGCGCATTGAGATTGGCGCTAGAACAATGTGAACGCGGGGCAAGTAGTGATGATGATTTTGATTCTATTTTAGTTATGAATGGGGATAGTTACTTGGATATAGACATTGTTGAATATCTTATTTGGTTTCGCGCTAAAAAATACGCTAATGCCTTAGTGTTGAATTGCGTTGAAAATACTGCTCGTTTCGGAACAGTTACGGTTAGTGATCAAGAAGAGATTATCTCTTTTCGAGAAAAAACCGGAATGGAGGTAGCTGGTGTGATTAATGCTGGAATCTATCTCCTGTCGCGCTGCGCCCTGCTGTCGCTACCACTGAATAAAAATTTTTCTCTAGAAAAGGATGTCTTTCCTACGTTAACAAACCAAAAAAAGTTGCATGGATTTATTTCTTCGAGTAGATTCATTGATATTGGAATCCCAGAGGATTATGCAAAAGCTCGGACCTTTTTCAACCCAAAATCAGCGCAGTCGTGAGGTAGCATTGATCATAGGTCGTACCCCCCATCGTATTTCATTTTTTGGAGGAGGAACCGATTATCCGTCGTACTATCTTCAGCAGGGTGGAAAAGTGCTGGGAACGGCAATTGATAAATATTGTTACTTAAGTGTTCGTCATCTACCGCCTTTTTTCCAATATAAACATCGAGTCGTTTATTCTCAGATCGAAAATATTAATGAAATTGAAAATATCGATCACCCTTCGGTACGTGCGGTTATGCAGTATCTGCAAATTGACAAAGGGATTTCTATTCATCATGACGGAGATATTCCCGCCAAGAGTGGTATGGGGTCTTCTTCCGCATTTACTGTTGGATTGATTAATGGACTTTATGCTCTTAACGAGAGGATGATTTCTAAAAATGAATTAGCAAGTATGGCGATTCATGTTGAACAAAATATTATTAAAGAAAACGTTGGTTCTCAAGATCAAACCTTTGCTACACATGGCGGTTTAAATCTGATTGAGTTTAATAAAAACGGATCGATTGTTGTTCAGCCAGTGATTATGAGTGCAGACCGGTTGGAGGCCTTCGAAGGTAATTTGATGCTTTTTTTTTCTGGCCTATCGAGAATTGCTTCCGAAATTGCCAAAGAACAGATTGACAACACTAATAATAACCTGGCCTCGTTGTTACAGATGAAAGCATTAGTCGAGCAATCTTACGAAATTCTAACTGATCCCAATTGTAATCTAGATCAGTTTGGAGAATTACTGCACGAAAGTTGGGAGTTAAAGAAAAGACTATCCAGTAAAATCACCAATCCTATTATAAACCAAGTGTATGAACTCGCTCGTAATGCCGGTGCTGTCGGAGGAAAATTGCTAGGCGCAGGTGGCGGTGGCTTCATGGTTTTTTATGTACCTTTGGCAAAGCAGTCACGGGTTCGGCAAGCACTCAAAGGATTTCTTAATATTCCCTTTAAATTTGATTTTGAGGGTTCTAAAATTATTGTCTATCAACCAAGTAGGGAGAGAAAATATGCATTACCCCATGACTCACTCAACATTCGGTCCGGAAGAAACAAAGGCGATGCATCGAGTGATCGACACTGGGATGTTCACGATGGGTTGCGAAGTAAGGACTTTTGAAGAACAATTTGCTCGATTTTTTGGAAAGAAGTATGCAGTAATGGTTAATTCTGGTTCTTCTGCTAATTTGATTGCATTTTCATCTTTACTTTATCGCAAAGAAAATCCATTGCGTCCGGGAGATGAAATTATTGTACCTTGTATTTCTTGGGCCACCACCTTTCATCCTTTAGTGCAACTTGGATTTAAATTGCGATTTGTTGATATCAATTTAGAGACACTCAATATCGACCCTGTTGAACTAAGAAAAGCGATAACTCCAAAAACTAAAATGGTTGTAACGGTAAGCATTCTTGGTAATCCTTGTCAATTCGATGAGATCTCTAAAATTTGTGCTGAAAAAAAAATTATTCTCATGGAAGACAATTGTGAATCCATGGGTGCGAAATTTAATGGACAATATACCGGAACCTTTGGGTTAATTAATACTTTCAGCACATTTTATAGTCATCATATTTCTACCATGGAGGGAGGACTGATTGTAACCGATGATTTCGAACTTTTTTGCCTTTGCAAATCGCTTCGTAACCATGGTTGGACTCGCGATCAGGATGTAAATAGTACAATTTTTGAGAGGAAAAATGACGATTTTTTTGAGGCCTACCGTTTTATTTTACCAGGATACAATGTGCGTCCAGGAGAATTGCATGGCATTGTCGGACAGCAACAACTTAAAAAATTGCCCGATTTTTTAGAGATCCGTAGAAGAAATGCTGCTCATTTTGGAGAATACTTTAAACACGACGAACGCTTTATTATCCAAAAAGAGCTTGGGGCCAGTCAAAGCTCCTGGTTTTGTTTTACTATGATTGTGAGAGCAGAAAGCAAAATAAATCGATTGCAAGTTTTAGAAAAACTGAAAAGAGCAAATATTGAGCATCGAATTATTACTGGAGGGAACATTCTTCAACACGATGTTATTAAATATTATAACTATGAAGTAACTAAGCAAACTAACGCCGATTTTGCTCATTTTAATGGTTTTTTTGTGGGGAATTCACCGGTAGATTTGCGTAAAGAAATCGATTATTTATATCAAACACTTAAATAGTGCTAGGAATTAGGAATTAGAAATTAGGAGTAACGATGAAAAATATTTTAGTAACTGGTGGCGCAGGTTATTTGGGTTCTGTTTTGGTTCCAGAATTATTACGTCTTGGCCACCGAGTGACTGTAGTTGATAATCTCTATTACAAACAAAGCTCCCTACTTGACTGTTGTATTTATGATAATTTTTTTTTCCATCGAGGAGACGCTCGTGACAGTCTGCTAATGAAAAGATTAGTCAGGGATCAAGATTTTATTTTTCCATTAGCAGCGCTGGTTGGGGCACCACTTTGTGAAATGGATAAGATTGCAGCTCAATCGCTCAACACCGATGCGGTGAGACTTTTATGTGATATTACTTCGAAACAACAGAGGATCATTATTCCCATAACCAATAGCGGTTATGGCGTTGGACAAAGTGGTGTTCATTGCACTGAAGAAAGTCCGCTAAATCCAATCTCACTTTATGGAATAACTAAGGTAGAAGCGGAAAAAGCGGTTTTAAGTCGAGGAAATGCTATTAGTCTTCGTTTGGCAACTGTTTTCGGGATGAGTCCGCGCATGCGCCTCGATCTGCTGGTGAACGATTTTACTTATCGAGCGGTCAAAGATCGAGCGGTTGTTCTTTTTGAAGGACACTTTAAACGTAATTACATCCATATACGTGATGTTGCCCGTGCCTTTATGCATGCAATGGAGAATTTCGAAAAAATGATGGACCAACCATACAATGTAGGTCTTTCCGATGCTAACTTTTCCAAAATAGAACTTTGTGAACGCATAAAGCATTACCTTCCTCAATTTACTTTTTTAGAGGCACCCCTAGGAAAAGATCCGGATCAGCGCAATTATATCGTTTCCAATGAAAGAATAGAAAAAACAGGATTTAGACCTACATATTCTATAGACATGGGAATCAAAGAATTAATCAAAGGTTTTTCAATTATCAACAACAATCGATATGGAAACGTTTGATGACAAAAATTAATTTTTTAGAACAAAAGGCGCAATGGATCAGACGACGTACATTAGAACTTCATAAATTTGCTCCAGAGACCAGAATCGCATCTTCCTTGTCGCCGGTTGAGGTATTGACTACGCTCTATTATGGTGGATTTATAAAATTTGATGCCAGCAATCCTCTGTGGGAGCAGCGAGATCGGGTAATTATTAGCAAAGGACATGGTTCAATTAGCTTATATCCTATTCTTGCTGATCTGGGTTTTTTTAGTGTCTGTGAACTAGAACGAATTGGGCAAGAAGGAAGTTTTCTGGGTGGCATTCCTGATCCAGTTATTCCTGGATATGAGACAGTGAATGGATCGTTGGGACATGGTCCAGGAGTTGCTGCAGGAATGGCCATCGGGCTAAGGGCAAAAAATAATCCCGCAAAGGTTTTCGTATTAGTTGGGGATGGAGAACTATATGAGGGTGCTGTTTGGGAAGCCTTGATGTTTAGTGGCCACCATCGATTAAATAATCTCATCTTGATTATTGATGCTAATAAAGCGTGTATGCTTGATTTTTGTAAAAATGTTATCGATTATCATCCGTTAAAAGAGAAACTTGAAAGTTTTCGCTGGAGGGTGGCAGAGGTCGATGGTCATTCAGTTGCTCAACTTTATGATCTATTTAGTACCATAACGACAACAACAACTCCTATCACTACTACGGACGCCGCTGCTGCCACCGCCCGTCCGCTGGCGATTATTGCCCATACCATCAAAGGTAAGGGTGTTCCTCGTCTAGAGTGCGACCCTCTTTCTCATATTAAAACTTTAGCTGCATCGGAAGTTGATGCTCTTATCAACTCAGTCCAATCAGGCCAAATCGAATTAACGGAAAAATGAAGGAGAATCCAATGGGCGTTCCCGCCATTATGCGTGATGCGGTTCTGCAAGATTTGTTTTTGCAGATGCAAAAAGACGACAAAATTTTTTTTCTCAGCGCTGATCTAGGAGGGCCTAAGTTAGATCAAATCAGGGAAAAATTTCCCGATCGATTTATTAATGTTGGTATCGCTGAGCAAAATCTCATCAACGTCGCTGCCGGATTGGCATTAGAGGGATATAAAGTTTTTGCGTATGCGATAGCTACTTTTCTTACTATGCGCTGTTATGAACAAATCCGTGTTCATCTTTCTATTCTGGCGCAACTGCGTTCGCTGAACGTAACAATGATTGGTTTAGGTATTGGGATGAGCTATGATGTGGCCGGACCTTCCCATCATTGTTTTGAAGATTTATCGATCATGCGAACCTTGCCGGGAATTAAGATATGCTCCCCTGCTGACAGTCTTTGTGCTCAAAGCTTTGTTACCTGGGCACTGAATTATCCTGGCGTTAAATATTTACGCTTAGATGGTAAACCGCATTCCTTAGTTTATTCGGTTGATGAAAATATTCCTGCTGGTTTTGATTTTGAAAAGGGATTTTGTGAGCTGAAGCGAGGGCACAAGAGCGTTATAGTTTCTACTGGGGTTCTAACTCATAGAGCATTGAACTCGGCCACTGCAGTGGCCACTGCAAGAGATGATATTGGCGTGATTGATATCTATTCCTTCGATCCTGATTTTGATGCTCTTTTTGAGACCATCGATACTTATGCGCACGTTATAACACTAGAAGAGGGCTTTATTGGGGTTGGTGGAGTTGATTCTATGATTGCCAATTTGCTTTGTGATCACCAGTCTATGAAAAAATTTACCCGTTTGGGGATAAAAAAAGAATTCCTCTTCGATTGCGGGGGAAGAGAATATTTACACAAAAAGAGTGGAATAAACGAAGATGAGATTAGATATCATTTTGATTAATCCTGGTGCTAAAAAAGAAACTTATCAAACGTTAGCGGCCGATCTGGTGGCAGTGGAACCCCCATTTTGGATTGCTGCTATCGCCGCTTATCTCCAAAAAAAAGGATTTTCGGTAGCGATTATTGATGCTAACGCTGAAAATTTATCTTCAGAGGAAGTGGCGACGCAAGTGCAGGGAATGAAACCGTTGATTGTAGGTGTTATTGTCTATGGCTCGCAACCCTCTGCTTCAACTCAGAATATGAATATTGCGGGAAAAATTGTTCGCGAGTTAAAGGAGAAAACTGGCGTTCTAGTGGCAATGGGTGGGCTTCATCCCACAGCTTTGCCTGAACAAACCATGCGCGAGGAGTTATGTGATTTTGTCATCGAAGGCGAAGGTCCATACACCCTTGAAAAATTACTTACTGCACTCAAGCATGGAGATGATGTGTGTAAACTTGCTGCAATACCAGGATTTGCAATACCAGGATTGTATTATCGAAATTCTGAGGGACATATAGAGCACGGTGTGCCTGCGCCGCTTATCTCTGATCTTGACCAAGTGCTTCCGCTCTCTGCTTGGGAACTTTTGCCAATGCAAAAATATCGGGCCCATAATTGGCATTGCTTTGATGATATTGAGAGGCGTTCTCCATATGCTGCAATCTATACTAGTTTAGGATGTCCATACTCTTGTGTTTTTTGTTGTATTAATGCTCTTTTTGGAAAACCGGGAATTCGTTTTCGCAGTCCCTCTGTAGTGGTTGATGAGTTGGAATATTTACATCGAAAATATGGAGTGCGAAATATCAAAATTGTTGATGAACTTTTTGTGCTCAAAGAATCTCATTATTTCTCTATCGTAAAACAGATCATTGAGAGAAAATTAGAACTTAATATTTGGGCATATGCGCGAGTGGATACCATAAACTATGAACATCTTTCACTCATGAAAAAGGCCGGAATTAATTGGTTAGCACTAGGGATTGAATCAGCAAGTCCTCTGGTACGCGAAGGCGCCTCCAAAAAGATGCGGATCCGAGACATCAAAGAGGTTGTTTCACAAATTCAAAATGCAGGAATCCGAATTATCGGCAATTATATCTTTGGACTCCCTGATGATAATTACGAAACAATGCAAGAGACTTTAGCAATGGCCATTGATTTAAAATGTGAATTTGCTAATTTTTATTCCGCTATGGCCTATCCAGGATCAAAACTATATCAGCTGGCACTGGATAATAACTGGGCCATGCCGCCATCTTGGAATGCATATTCACAGCACTCTTTTGATTGCACTCCACTACCTACTAAACATTTGACTGCCGCTCAAGTTTTAAGTTTTCGAGATAAAGCATTTAATCAATATTTCAGTAATGAAAAATTTTTAAAAATGATAGAGGATAAATTTGGATCGCAGGTGAGACAGCATGTTACGTCCATGACAGAACGCCAGTTGCCACGAAAGATTACTGGAGTATGATCAACTATTAGTTATACTGTTTTTTATCTTAGCAATTACCTGACCGGGTAACCCTTTCTTTCCACTTCATGGAAATCTTTCTTTTTATAAATAACATTAAAGAATTTTTTATATGTTGCGATAATATGAACGGTCAGATATTTCGTAGTGTGTTTAATTGCTAGACTATAATTTGACGGAGAGAGTCCTTAAAAAGGAGAGGAGATGAGGACATTATTGATTTCTTCCAACTTATTCATTTGGGTCATTGGTGTTATTTTGGGTCTTGTTTTTTGTGCTAATGCCGATACGACACCAAATGCCAAACAGAAAAAAAATAAGCAGATGTATTTAGTACGTTCTTGTGAAAATGGTGATTTGATTTTAAAAGATAAGCAGACGTTAACAACTGATGAAATAATATCAATTGAGCGTGATGAAAAATACAGTGAACAGGTACAAAGAGATTGCATATTCGGTTTAACTGAAGGTTTAGTCATAAGCAAATCGGAAATTGAGCAATTTAAAAATAAAATTTCTATCTACAGAAAAAAATTACAAGCAAATGAAGAGTCCAAAGCAATAACATTAAAACATACTGATCCATATCTTTATTTAGCGTTACAACCAGGATTGATGGGTCCGTTAGATACTTATTTAAATATGGATGTACATTTTCCTAGATTTTTAATGGAGCTTAGTGATCTGATTTACTATGATGAGAAATTTGATCAAAATCCGAATAACTCCTCCATGAAATATACAGAGAGAGTACTAATGTTGGATAATGATATTAAAAGGATATCTGACGAATTAGATAGTACCCAAGAGCTATTAGACCAATATAAAACTATGCTGAAAAAATCGACAAGCACAAGTAGTTATATTGACATTACTGGTGATGGTAGCATTAAGATCAAAACCGATGATGGAAAGACTATAAAAATGCCTTCACCTAGGTCTTGTTCTCAGAGCACAAAAGTGGATGATTGCAAAGAACCTGAGGAACGGAAGACGTCGATGGTTTCAGGAGAAAGTTTGAAATCGATAGCTCCGGAAATTTTTGAGGCGCTTAAGAGCGAAGTCAGGACTCGATACAATGAGGATGTAAATGATAGCGATAGTATACTGGCCTTATTTGATATGCTTTACACTAAGCTATATAGTTTTCGCATTCAGTTGGCAGTTGTTCGAGATGATCGTATGCGTTTAAATGATCCTAATTTAAGGGCCTTTTATGCAAAATTGGAGACACGTCACTATTACGACGAATTTGAAAAATACACACCGGTAGGAGTACTATACCGTAATGTTAAGGTGGGTAATATTGGTCCATTAACCAGAATTATGCAAACAGTTAAAGGTAACCCAGAGATAGATACACAGGGAAAAGAGTTGTCTGGTATTGTACTTTTTAAAGAGGGTGAGCCTGATAATGAGGGCCACATTGAAGACCAAATATTGCTAGTTTTCTCTGGATCAAATTCTGCGCAGGATTGGGTGCAAAATCTTAATTGCTTACAAGATCGAGCAACAGGTATTGCCAGTGGTTTAATTGCCCATCGAGGCTTCGTGGATATTGCACAAGGAAGTATCAAGGAAGCGGGGACTAACATTAGTTGGTTAATAAATAAATATCGGGCCTTGGTTGCAAAGAGAAAAAATATTGCCGTTCCTGGATCTGTAAACCTAACTCCAACTCTCAGATTTATTACTACTGGACACAGCTTGGGGGGAGCGTTGGCAGTGGTATTTGCTGCTTGGGGTAAGACTGAGTTAGATAATAAATTGAAAAAATTGGCAGATACTAGATATGAGGCATACACTTTTGCAGGACCGCCGGTGTTTGACAAAAGATCTTCCAAAGAAGTGAATAATCTTATTGATAAAGTTTTTAGGTTTTTGATCCCGGGAGATCCTGTCGCTAATCTTAGTGTGCTTAAAACGATATACGGAGAAAAATTTAATAACCAATCGATGGTAGAAAAATTGCTTGGTTTTGTTCATGTTGGTGTTCCAGTACCGCTACTAGATGTAGAAAATATTTTGACTCCTTTTGAAAAATATGTAGATATTTGGGCATTGCACCGATCGCCCACATATATAGATATTATAGCAAACCTTTTTGGAAACGGGCCTGCAGATAAAAATAATAGATTTTTTTCAAGTTTAAAAAAAGCAAAGCAGATGGTTACGTACCAGAATTTGGAAAATATAGAAAACTTTATTGCATATGAGGAGGATAGGGCGGTAACGTTAATTGATGATTTTGACATTAGCGATATTAAAAACGCCATCGAGAAAGATGGTAGCATCGTCGAAGAGAAATATGAATCGATAATAAAAAATTATGGAAAAATCAAAGAACAGCTTATCAGCAAGGGCATCAGTGGGGAAATAACATTTACTTCTAGGGATGATAGTGAAGTAACATATAACCACAATTTATCTGGTTCAAACGTGAATTTTGCCATCAGTCATGGTACGTCATGTAAGATTGAAAATCTTTCTGTAGAAAATAAGTCTTGGTGGCCATGGGGTGAAGATACTTTAAAATTTAATTATAAAAGTTTTACTCAAAATGAGCGTGACGAGGTTACCTGCACATGTTGCCTGGTTAAGCATGCTTTTACATGGATTGTTCCTATGTATAATCCTTTGGCGTGGAATAATTATAAAGGATCATCAGTCCAAAGTATTCTTGATACATGTTCTGAAGATAAGTGCAGTGCTTATTTCACAAACGTTTTAGATAAAAGAAGTAAACAAGATCCAATTGGAAAAATTGGGTCTATGATGAAAAAAGTAGGACTAAAAGAGAAGTGGGATAATAAAAAATTGGTATTGCCCACTAGATAAAAATATTGTCAAGCAAGTTAATAATTTTAAGTGTATTAAATATGTAAGTACGTAAAAATTGGGGTTTGATATGCGAAAATTGTTCATTGTATTGTTCTTTTCTTTTGCCTTTTCTTTTATTAATAGTAGCGCTTTTTCAATACCAGGAATATGTAAACTTCAAGTAACCAGGATAGCATGTCCTGGTAAGCAGACTGAGAGTTTCAGAAAGTGTGATGGGGATGAGAGCTGCGTAGAAATAATTGAATTACCTTCTAGTCAATTGTGTGAACAGGCAGCAGAAGAAGCTTGTTTCAATTCTGCGCATAATGAACAAATAACAAAGTCTAAGTCTATTACGGCAACATTTAATGATGATTCATTAGAAAATGGAAATGATATTTGCGATACCCGTAATACGGGTAATAGATTTAAATTTGATAAGTGTGATTAATTAGGCATGCGCTTAACAGGACGCTTAATAGGAAGCTTAATAGGACTTAGTAACATAAATAATAGATTGGCCCTTGAGAAGAAGCCCACCAACTATGTGTTCCCCATCCAGCAGGACAAGCATTTCCTCGTTCTGCATGTATGTCAACGGAAGGAATTCTTAAGTCGCAATAAAGAAGGTTGCTACTGAATGGACCTTTGGTTACTATTCCTCCTGCGTCAGCGCAATCGGTAATACTGTGACCATTTCGCATACCAAAAGTGAGTAACTCTTGTTGAGCGAAGCATTCATCAGTACTTCCTAGTTATCATAATGTGAGGTTAAGAATATCGTAATTGTAAAAAAGATGATCAAAAAACCATTTTTTTTAGTTCCATTTTACTATCAAGAATCATTCCATCTTTAGTGAATACAATCTCTCTACCAACTTCCACATCAAAAAATATTTCATTAGACTCTGGTCGAATCTCGATCGGCGGTTCGCTGTTTTCATCATTGTTAACGCTGTTAACGCTAGCAAAAATTTTGTCCCCCACTTTAGAAATTGTTAATATAATACTACCTTCGCTGTAACTACCAATATACTGGTCATAAACAGTGGGACTAACATTTTTGTTCCAAATCTTTTCTTTAACTGCTGACAAATGTGGCCAGGAATATTCCATAGCGGCACTTCTTAGAATTTCGGCAATCAGTTGCAACCCGTTATCGGAATTGCTCATAATAACTATACCTGCATTTTTTTCTGGATATGCAACTAGCATACAACGAAAGCCCTCGTTTCCGCCACCGTGGTAAAATTCTAGGTCAGCACCTTTTCCCTCTATTGCAAAACCCAGTCCGTAAGGCGCCATTTGAACTGTTAACATTTCCGTCGCCATTTGTTGGGTTAGTACTCTATTAGATTTTCCATTAAATGCATTCATTACCTCAATGGCAAATTTTGCTAAATCGGAGGGAGTGGTCCACAATCCAGCCGCGGCCAATTCTGGGTAAATATTGCGTCCTCCTTCAATAATTGCTCCGTTGGAACGGTGCCCGACACAAGCATTCGCAGAACTTTCTGCATTGAGCGGTTGTTGAAAAAAGCTTCGCTCCATACTCACAGGTAGGATCACTGCCTGATTAATTATTTCAGAAAATGGCAGATGGAAAATATCCATTAGTAACTGTTGAACGATAGTATAACCACCTCCTGAATAGCTAAATTCTTCTCCCGGAACTCTGTTTACAACAATTGAGTTCGAATTGGTAGATGCTCCTCCATTTAAAATTTGGACAACGCTAGGAATAACCACACCTTCTTTATTTACATATCCCTCAAATCCATGTTGGTTCACGCCGGCCGAATGACTTAGCAGCCTTCTTAAAGTAACTTTTTTTTCTCTGGTGAATTTATTTTCAGGTATCTTCCAGGAAGTGAGTTTAGGATTAACATCTTCATCCAAGGATAATAATCCTTGTTCCACAGTGCGCAGTGCTGCCACCGCGGTCACTGTTTTGCTAATGGAGGCGGCCTGAAATAGCGTTTCTGTAGAAACCGGTACTTTTGTTTCAGCGTTGGTGACTCCATAACTTCGCTTCCATACTATTTTGCCATCTTTAATGACGGCGATACTTATTCCTGGAACGTGGTAGAATACCATCCTATCGAACAAATTCAAACGAACCGATGGTTGTCCATTTATTGCGACTGCTTTTAAAAGACCATTTTCAATTCTTACAATTTTCTGATCACGCTGGAAAGACATTGCTCAATA
>JADGBS010000160.1:0-7815 GCA_015231325.1 Oligoflexia bacterium
AAATTCTGTAGAAGTTTATACACACACGCAGCGGTCTGATCTAAAATCACCTCCGCATCGGAATTATCTAATTCGGCAAGGACCAGAATGGCCTGTGCCTCTCTTATAGACGCTAGCGAAATGTTGTAAAATCTTCTCTTATCACTAGAACCGTTTCGAGCAGAACCCTCCGCCAAATTAAGGGCCGAGCTAGATGTGGCACGAAGTAGTTGATCCCTAAGATGTCCTGGCAAATCTAGATTGAGACAAGCACGATATGATGCCTTTGCCAAGTTGAATGCTTTGAAATTTTGCAAATTTTTATTCACGCTGAACTCCTTGTTAATATGTCCAAAGCAATATTGATATAAATTTCACAAAATTGTTTTTCTAAAAAAAAACAATGACATTTGCTTGTTTTTTATGCAAAAGTAAAGTCTATCTTTGTTTATCGATCCTACTGAAAACATGAGGTTTTTTTCTTGTCTCTAACTCAAAACGAAGCGCTCGCTATCTGCAATCAGGGTCAGGACTTCGTTGTAAGTATACTTGTAACTTATTCAGCAGAAATTGATAAATTGAAAAAAGAGCTTGAGATATATCAAAGCAAAGAAGTTACTCGGCCATCCGGAAAAAAAGCTCCATTCGAAAAACCAAACAAAAAAAAGAGAAAGAGAAAGGCCGGTCAAAAAAAAGGACACAAAGGCAAGACCAGAGCAAAACCTCTAAGAATTGACAAAATTGAAGAACATATTCTAAATGAGTGCCCCAATGAAGGAGGGCCACTTGGTGATCCCATCGCAACAAGAAGTCGCATAATTGAAGATATTAATCTTGATGGTATCAAAACAGAATTCACTCAACATGACATTAATCGATATTACTGTCCCGAAGAACAGAAGATTGTAGAACCAAAAGTAGATGCAGCACCTGCGGGATGTACAATTGGAGTAAATCTGATTGTGTTGACTGCTTGGTTGCATTATATTCTCGGAATGAGCATTAGTGGCGTTATAAGAACATTAGGATTATTCCTATCCACTTCTATTTCCAGAGGTGGTCTTATCGGAATGTGGAATAATTTCGGCAAACATTTATATCCAATATACGAGCAAATCCAAGGAAATATCAGACTAAGTGCAGTTCTAAATTGTGATGAAACTGGTTGGCGAGTGGACGGTGCCACTTGGTGGATGTGGGTATTTTGCGACAAAAGTTGGTGCTACTACTTAATTGATAAAAGTAGGGCAGGAAAAGTCGCACTGAGAGTAATTGGATCCTTTTTGAATGGAATTTTGATAACTGACTTTTATGGTGCCTATAATGGCATTGTCGCTATAGCAAAACAGAAATGCTTATACCATCTTCTTACCGAGCTAAAAAAAGTATCAATAAGAAACGCTGGTCAAGAATGGAAAGCTTTTGAAAAAGAACTGAAGAGGCTTTTAAAGGATGGTATCAGGCTTTTGGCAAAAAAGAAAGATATGACACCTGATGATTTTTACAGGAGAAGAACTTATATCTCGCAACGATTTAAAGAGTTTTTAAAAAATCTCGCTATAACAGCATGTGATAAAGATGTTAGGCGCCTTTTGAAAAGGTTACGGCGGCACAAAGACGAGATTTTTATTTTTTTGGATTATGAAGGTGTTAGTCCTTATAATAATCATGGCGAACAACAGATCAGACCGGGAGCTGTAATTAGAAATAATTCTCACGGCAACAGATCCATCGTGGGAGCATCAACCCAAAGCATAATTATGACCGTGTTTCAATCGCTCAAGTTGCAAGGTTTTTGCCCTGTAAGAGAATCTATCAAAATGTATAAACAGGCCATAAGAGGAGAGACGCCTACGTGGTCAGTCAAGCAGGAAAATGTAGATTGTTCTTTCCCACTCAAAATGGCGGCATAATACTTTCTATAGGAAGGTATAATTTAGGAGGGGCACGGACTGATAAACTGTACACCGAACTGCTACCTGCTCACCAGCTACCCGCTACCCTCGCTAACTGGATTTTTCCTAATTTCACTTCAGCAGACTAAACTATTACATTATGTTACAACGATGTATATGCTTATCTGAGTCGATCAATTTCTTGTGGCGTTATGCCAGCACTTATCAAAGCGTTGCGGAAGTCTTTAATCACATTTCTCATGGCGCCTTGCTCATCACTACCATGAGGTCTATAACTAAACCCCCTTCCCTCGTGACCTGTCCAGCGTGCAGGAATGAATATTGAGAAGTGAGATGAACCGCTAGCAGAGAATTTAACTTCCCCTTCTAAATAAGTTATCAAACTTATTAAATCATTAATTCGGATATTAGGAATATTTCTGGCGAATATTTGATTTAGTAAATATCTTTTTTTCGAGTGAGCAAACATTTCGATTAATTCAGTATTGTCTTGTCCGTCAGCTGGGGTCTCAGCTGCCGCCGCCGCCGCTGCTCCGGCCGCCGAAGAAGATGATGATGACGATGATGACGATGATGACGACGATGACGACGACGACATTCTACTTTCCGCAGATAAATCTAACTCTGCAACCAGGGGCAGGGGCAATGCTAGCGCTACGGAAATTATTTCTTCTCTCTTTCGCTCTTCCTCTTGTTCTGTAACTTGTTCGGCCACGGCAGCCGCCGCTGCAGCTGCCGCTGCCCCTGCTGAAGATGTCCTGGGTGAGATTTTTTGTGAATTATTATTCCTTTGCTTTCGCGTACGCGGTTCTTCCCGCACAGGTATTTCACTAGCACGAAGCAGTGAATCTATTCTCTCTTTTATGAAATCTAGAAAATTTATCTGGACCTGCAGCAGTGGTGTAAATATGAGTAGAGAATTATATTCGGTCAATGCTGTACAACGTACTTGGTAACCATCTATTTCTTGTCTTGATTGTGCTATTTGTGGTGAACTAATGTGAACCATTAGTGACTGCAATTGCTGATGCAACTGGGAGACGAGGGCCGTCGATGCATTAATAACTCTTGATGCCATTATAGGGTGGATCATTTTTCGCGTTTGCTCATGGATACCCTGAGCATATCTAAATTGTGTTATTAATTTACTGATAGCATGATCATTGCAGTTTATTCTGCTGCATAAAGTATCAATTTCTCTGCTTATAAATTCTTCACTCCTGCTTATCTCATCGATTTTACCTTCAACGGTTTTATTTAGCGTGTATTTCATTGTTTGGACAGCAAGCGCTGTTGTTTGATTACTTTTGAAACCACTCTTGAAACTAGGCCAAAATTCTTTCCACCAAGTAAATGGTATATCTCCTCCTAGCGTTAATATTTGTTTCAAAAAAGATGATTCAATCTTCTGTTTTTCTCTGTTGAAAAATAAAGACAAAGTCTGTTCAAGTTCTTGTGTTTCCCCTGTTGTTAAAAAATACTTAGTGATAAACATTAGACCAGTTGTCTTAATTAGCAATCTATGGGAATTAGCATCCAAAAACCAGTTGTCATCGTTATTTACCACGTTGAGCATAGGAGCATAATCTTTATATATTGATTCAATTGTCGTAGATATTCCCTCTAATGAGCTTTGGGTTGAGTCGATATAAGTAAGTATATATCGATATCTTTCAGCAATTTTTTCAAAAAGATTAGAACGATTAATCCAGTTTTGATAATATGTTTCTTGGAAAACATTGCTTTGGAAAAATTCCTCTCCCACAATATTACGCAATGTCGATATTTTTTCAGGGGTTGCTATATCATTTTCATCAGAAGCAAAAAAAGAATGCAGTTGGGAATAAAACTCATAACGAGACTCTATTATTTGCCTTGCCTCTTCCAGCAGGTCGGTCATTTCTATCTTGAAATAACTGTTTTTTATACTGCTCCTATTGCCAAATAATAAAAGGTTTTCGTCAATATTTTCAATGAATTCATCTGCTGCCAAGACTTTCGAAAACGGACATATCTTTAAAAGATCACCAATTAACATGAATGATAGCAGAAAAAATAAATAAAAATTTTTTTTCATAACAAATCCTCTGAGTTTACCGTGTGTCGTGTATGCTCAGGGTAACATATTTGTTTGTGTTAATGAGTATTAATTTGTATTGATTTGTATTAACGAAATTAAATATTATCTGTTGATTCGATTAAACTTGTCCCGGTGCTTGTCCCGGTGCTTGTCCCAGTACTTGTTCCAGTATTCTCTGGATCTCAGTGTTAATTTCTTTTGGTAAAGCAAAATCTAAGGCCAAGGCGAGTGGGCGCTTGCACTCTTGCTCTACCCAGTGCAAGTTTTTGTTATCAATTGCTTGTAAACAATAGTCATTGTCCAGCATTCTGAAGAGAAAAAAATCTAGTGCATTCGAATTATTTGAAGGAGTGAACTTTAGTAGTTCTGGGTAATGGGTGGTAAAAAAGAAGACAGTGGTAGTCGATTGACGAGAAAAATAGTTCACGAAAATTTTTGATAATTCTTCTCCGCTTATGGGGTTGGTGGTTTGAAATAATTCATCTACAAGAATATAATTGGTTTTGCCACTGTTTTTGCCGTGGTCGTTATTACTACTACCATTGCAGAGAAACTTTAATTCGTCACTAAAACCAGATAGGCCCGTCTTTACATTTCCAGAATTTTTTAAATGTAAGGCCAGATAGGAGGGGAAGTTTGCTCGTAAGCGTTTTGCGGGAATGGGCATCCCCACTCGCACTAACCATAACAAAAAAAACATAGTTTTCAACGCAGTAGTTTTACCACTCAGGTTAGCACCAAATAAGAGATTAGCACCGCCTGCTAAGCGCAAATTTAAAGGCGCATAGTCCTCACGATTATTACGTTTAGTCTCTGCGAGTATGGGCAGGGTGCCCTCTTCCACTGTAAAACTACATTTAGAAAATTCAGGAAATTCAGAAAACGCTGGGATTTCAGGGATTTCAGGGAATTCAGGCCAAACTAGTCGCAGACGTCTTTTTCTATCGATCAGTAGATAATGAAAGGTAATGTTTTGTCGTGCGCGATAATATTCACTTAGATGGGCCCAAAAGGGCAATAGTGCCTGATTGATTTTTTTTAATTTCTTATTGGTGGCCAGTCGATGTTCTTCTATTAGTCGCTCTTTTTGAACAAAAAGATCATTCACTTTTCTGGGGAAATTGTAATCCAGTAAGTATAATTGCGGACTTTTTTTCTCGATTTTTATCAAGTTACACTTACTATTGCGTAAACGCCTTATTATTTTATTGAACTCATCTTTTCCTAGATCAATAATGCTGAGTTCTCGTGGATAAGGATACACCATCTTGATTTTGGTTGTGTTCAAAATTTCTTGTTCTAATTTAGTGATTGCTTTATCCAGTCGCTGCTCTATAGCAGATATCTGTTCGAATTTTTCTTCCTCTTCTTGCGAAAGCTTTAAACTTTGAAAGTTATCTCCAGAATATTGAGTTTGTAGCGTATTAAAACTATTTTTTTTTCCAGTTCCTGACCACTCCAGATTCAAGCTGGGGAAGTGCGGCCGATCTTCGCTTTCTCCGTCCGGAATTGCTAGAGTAGTTCTTTCTTGTTTTTCTATTTCGCTGTTTGTGATTATAAAATTTGCCAAAAGATGCAGGTGGTGCAAATGGAGATTAGCTTGTTGATTGGCCAATAATACCACAGTCAGCGAGGGCAAAAGTTTGCTTAGGGCAAGAATTTTTACCAGGGAAATCTGTCGCTCCAGTAAATAATTGTCCAGCATACTTAAGTGTTCAAAGTGTTGCATTCCCTCGTCAGCATTAGCAAAAGGCCGTAATACTCGATTGTCGAGGATTGGCAGATGCTCAGAGAATTTCTCTAGAAATTCCTCAAAACATAATTCCTTCATCAAATCAGAGGATATCAGATCGCGTTCCAATTCTAATTTCATCAGGGTCCTCACGAAATAAATTATGTACTGATATTTTTTTGCTCTTTTTCATCTGCGACAATAATTTCATTAATAATAGATTAGATGAATAATCAATAGGGTTATCTGGATCCATTCTCCAAAAAATTCCGGCCACGTTGGTAGGTCGAAGCAAATACAAGTTACTAGGTAACGGAGCGGTAATAGCAGCAGTGGCCGTATATGTTGAGGTTGAGGTTGAGATATTTTGATAGAGAGTAAAGTTATCCAAAATCACCCGCAGATTTTTTATAGAACCGAGAAGCGCGAAAAGCGAGGGAGAGAGTGCGCTATTTAAGTACAAAGTATAAGTGTGCGATGCACCGTGCAACTCACCGTGTGACTCACCCATCCCGCTTAAGTGACGCAACTGTTCTAGTAATTGTCGATCAATGAAAGCGATCTCTGTTCCCTGATAGATTGTTTCATCGCCTCGATATAACAATGATTTAACTCCTGGCGGTTGCCCCCGTTCTTCTTTTGCTAAGGGAAAAAATAACGGGGTCAACAAGTCGCTGGCCTTTCGCAATTGTGCAGGGCGATTGCTTAATAGAAGTGCGTAGTAGAATACGTCGCTAATTTTGGGTCCTGCCAAAAACTGTCGGTCAATCGAGCCATCTAGCAACAGATATCCTCCGTCGCGCATCAGCGAAGCGGCCAAAAATTGTTTAACGGCCAAAATTTCTTGATAATGGTTGGGCCCCTCCAGCACTACCCCCAATTTGGCCGTTAACGACTGTGCCAAGATTAGGGGATTGCTCTCTTCTCCCTCTCCCCAAATATGAAGGATGCGATAAGCGCCCCGTGCGCTACGCAGGTGGGACCCACGGGTGATAAAATAATCCTCAGCATAAACCGCAATTGGTGGCTTGCTCTGATCATACTCGTAACTATCCAGTTCTTCCCCATTAATGCCAATAGATGAGAGGCAGAGCACTGACTTTGTAAATTTTCGCCTGTACTCTTTATAGATATAGTTAAAAACGGTAGTTTTCCCAGCGTTTTTATCAGATCCGATGAAAGAAATTACATTCAATGTTCACTCACACTATGCATAAACGTTCTATGTAAAAACGTTCTATGCATAAACTTTTTCGAAGAGATCTCGTAATTTTTTATGTCTCCGAATCACATCAATAGCAATTATATCGTGATTAGGTGCATATCCGTTGCCAATAATTAATTGGGCATCGGAACCGATTCCTTCTGCACCCAACGCAGCTTTAGTAAAACTTGTGGCCATTGTAAAAAAGTAGACCACTCCATTATTTTTAGCAGACATGATTGAGGACATCTCTGTATTCTCGACTGGAGCACAATTGATGACCAAATCTGCCATCTCTCCATTGGTGGCCTGTTCAACTGCTCGATTACATTCCAAGGCGTTGGTGGCATCTGCTGCTAAGACTGTGTCGCAATATCCTAATTCCTGCACTCGCGCTCTTCCCCTTTCGGATGGTTGAATCGCAATCAGCTTGCCGGTTGGCCCTAGAATGTCTCTGGCCACTGCGCAGCAGATACTTCCAGATTTGCCGCCTGCCCCAATTATTACCACGTTCATGTTCGGTTTAACTAGACGATAAGTTTGTGCCGGCGCACCTGCAACATCCATCACCGCTAGCGCCAAGGTTTCTGGGAGATCTATAGGAATTTTTGCCAAGACCGCAGACTCAAAAAATACGGCATACCCTCGAATTTTTACCTGGTCTCGTTGCGGAAAAATCTCAATGATCTCTTCGATAAATAGCGGTGTCAGTGACAAAGAAACCATACTGGTGATTTTATCCCCTACGCGGAAATTTTTGTGATTTGGGTAATTGTTGCCAATTTCGCGCACCCGTCCCAATAACATTCCACCAGATCCGGTCACTGGGTTTTGTTGCTTACCACGTTCCTGCACTATTCCCAGTATCATATGTTTTACACCTTGCAGATCACCTCCACATGCC
>JADGBS010000160.1:7888-8306 GCA_015231325.1 Oligoflexia bacterium
CGAATTATCCAGTTGTTGTGCCGCTTGTGGCAGAGAATTTTCTGGTCGCATAACTCGATGTGTTCCATAGCTACATCCGTTATCTCTTTGAGGAAGGTTCTTCTCAGTTTTGATTTCCATAACTAACTCCTGTCTTTTTTATGAATATTTAACATGCTTTCTAATAAATTTTGGTGTAACAAAAAATCATGAGAAAGTCTTTTATTAAACTCCATTACTAATACCTTAGTTATGAGGAATTATCATGAACGATCGAAATCATCAAACTGATTCCCATTTTTGTGCTGCATCTGATAAGCATGGTGACAATTATCAACATTATCATGACAAGAGATCACTTTCCCACCCAAAAACCAAAGATATAGTCAATTCTCTCAAACATCGTGAGTTTCGTTGTGATGAATTTTGGCGAGAGGTT
>JADGBS010000161.1 GCA_015231325.1 Oligoflexia bacterium
AGAAGCGGTAGAAGCGGTCGAAGCAGCGGATGAAGAAACAAAAACTGCCGCTGTCCCAGCAACCACTGTCTAAATAGCTACCAAAGACACTGCCACCCTTGCATAATGCAACAAATGTGCTGCCAACAAAGGCGATAGACCGATTTCGTTCCTCATCTCCATTGGCTCAATCCCCATAATTTTAATAGGAGGAATGTGATAGTCTGTTTTGCGGGCAAGGGCGATTATCTTTAAAAGATCTCCCTCGTGGGTACTAATGTTGCTAAATTCTTTCGAGCTATTTTCCACTTCGTTTAATTCAAAAATTCGGTAACTCCCCGGTGCTTGCTGCATCTTTGCCGAATCCACGAATAAAATAGACTCTACTTCTGGATGAAAATAACTGAGAAGGTTCAGGAGATTCCCCCCAATTTCGATTGCTGCAAAACGGGGGAATTCCCATGAACCTTGATTAATTTGATGTATATGCTCTATTACTCTTATGCCAATACTGTCATCATACATAGAGTAATTACCAATACCGATAATGTGATTCACTGCTTCACCACTTCACCTCTTCAGTCCGATCACACAAAATTTACTTTCAAATAGTGAGTAGAACAAGAAATGCAGGGATCATAAGCACGTACTAACATTTCTAACGCCAACTCAATTTCCTTCTCATTTTTCTCAGCGGCCAACAACTCTGGAACTAATTTCTCAAAATCTAGTTGAATATTAGCGTGATTCTGATTCGTTGGAATGATACAATTTCCGGCAAGACACATTCCGTCACGATCATATTCATATTCGTGGAATAAAATTCCCCGTGGTACCTCAACGGCGCTCGCTCCCCTTGAATATTTAGCAGGTTTGACTAGCGGTTCATCTTTAATCCCAGCGGCCAACAATTCATCAATTAATTTTAAACTGCAATGAACATCATTAACTATCTCGATTACCTGCGCTACTGAATTCATATATGGATTGGTACAAATGGGTTTAAATCCAAGAGACGCTGCTACTTTCTTTGCCTCCGGATGGAGCATGTCATAATTATTATTAAAACGTGCTAATGCACCCGCTGCATAGGATCCCAGCTTGTGCTTGGTATACTTAGCAGTAGACTGCGGGACCACATATTCGTTAGTTACTTTTCGATAATCGCTAACAGGATAATCTTGCTTTTTACCGTCTGGCAACATACAAGAGACAACTCCGTCATAAAGTCCATACTCTTCACTAGAAGATAGCGCTACATATTCAGTCGGACGTGTGAACACAGGTATTTTCGATGCCAACGCCGTCACTGTATTGAGAGTCGCTTCTAAATCAGGAACGGCCGCCACCATCTTTTGTTTCAACTGCTCTAAATCCTTCCGCGTCGGCAATCGGGAGAAACCTCCAGGAATCACAGTGGTAGGGTGAGTAGTTCGTCCTGCAATCAACGATCCCCACTCATGACTCAATCGCTTAAGTCTAAGAGCGCACTTCACCACCTCTCCGTGAGTTTCCACTAAGGGAAAAACCGAAGGTACACCCAAAAGATCGGGGGCAACCAAGATATAGACGTGCAATACGTGAGAATCAAAGTTTTCTGCATGCTTAAGCAGACGGCGAAGTTTTTTAGTTTGAGGAGTGACCTCAATTCCTAAGGCCGCTTCCGATGCTTTCACTGATGCCAGAGTATGACCTATGGAACATATCCCACAAATTCGACTGGTAATCCTGGCCACCTCACTGTAGTGACGTCCACGCACCATTGCTTCAAAAAAACGCGGTGATTCCGGCACTTGCCAAAGACATTTCTCAATTTTACCATCTTTAATATTTACATCGATATTACCATGTCCCTCAACCCTGGTAACATGATGTACATGTACGTGCATATCCTTATTCATTTTGCATCACTCCTTAAATTGGCCGTAAACATTCTTGACTTGCTTTGAGCGCGACTATCTGTGAAACCCGCCCGCTCCTTCAATACCTTGACTAAGGCCTCTTCATTCGGATGATCAACAAATCCCCGACATGCCTCACAAGGAATGCCGTCTGCGGTACAAATTGCCCCACAGCCCGCCCGTGCTACCTGCCCCATACAGTGATCATTATCATCATAGCGACATACTACTTCTCGGCGTTTGCACTCTACACACACCGGATAATTGGGGATCACTGGAGTTTTTCCATGTAATAAGTGCGAGACAATACGTAAAAGCTCATATTTATCCATAGGACAACCATAAACTTTATAATCAACTTTGATCGCTGCAGAAATCGGCAATGCCTTGCTGCTATCCAAATGAGGTTGGCCAGCATCTTTACCGTAGACTGCTTCTTTATAGTCTGGTTGGTGATTCTTCAACGCATTAACCCCACCAGTAGCAGCACATGCACCATAAGCAATCACTACCGCTGCGCGCTTACGAATATCTTCTAATCGCTCCCGATCGGCCTCGCGAGTAAAACTTCCTTCAATAAAAGCGATATCAAAGGAAGGGGCACGCTCACTCATCGCTTCTCTGAATTCTACAATTTCAATATGATTCAATAATTCCAAAAAGGCAGCATCACCGTAGTTAGTGAGTTCTATCTGGCACCCTTCACAAGAAGTGAAGTCAAAAAACGCCACTTTTGCTTTACCCATTATAGTGCCTCCTCTAAATTTTCAATATCTGAATAAGTAAATACTGGTCCGTCTACACAAACATATTTGTCGTTAATCTGACAATGACCACACTTCCCTAAACCACACTTCATTCGTCTCTCTAAATCGACAAAAATATTTTTGTGAGAAATTCCAACTGAATCCAACTCTTTGATTACAAATTTAAACATAACAGGTGGACCACAAATAATAACTTTAGTATCAGGAGCAATATTCGCCTTCTTAAACAAAGTAGTAATCACTCCTACATTTCCCTTCCAAGTAGCGTCACCCTTATCCACTGTCTCGTGAAATTCCACGTCGGCCGAACCTCGCCAATTACTTAAATCATCGAGAAACATCTGTTGAGAAGGATCGCGAGACCCATAAAATAATGAAAAACGTTTAAACTCACTCCTTCGATCCATAATATACTGAATTAGGCTACGAGTAGGACAAAGTCCAATGCCACCTGCAACAATCAAGATGTTGTTATTTCGTAACACGGGAAGATCAAAACCGTGGCCTAATGGTCCACGGATAAAAAGTGAATCACCCTCTTTCAATTGATTGATGGCGGTAGACACCCGTCCCGTAGAACGAATCACGATATCAAAGGTATTTTCCCTAGTTGGGGAACTAGCAAGACCAATAGGAATTTCACCATATCCATGCAGTGAAACCTCGAGAATCTGTCCCGGATAAAATTTCATCTTTCCGCCATCAGCTAGACGTAAGGTAAAATGACGTTCTAGTTGCGTCGATTGTATTACTTTGACGATCTTTGTTTCCTTGGGTAAAAAAAGATTTTTGCTGTCAAAAATTTTAGTGTCGTTGGTATCATTTGAGGAACAACAATTGCAAGTCATATTATGCCTCCATCAGCTTATTGATTACATTAACTGGATCAGCAATATTGGGAGTGCATGCAGACGAGCAACGTCCACAACCCACACACGCCGGTCCACCCAGTTTTTCATTTAGGTAAGCCGCTTTTCTCATGATGCGATGGCGAAATCGCTCACCGCGATGCTCGCGAAAATTTTCCACAGCACCGGCGCCCAGAGAAATGCACGCGAAATCTTCAGTCAAACATCCGTCCCAATAACGAGTTCGCATTCCACTGGCCTGATCCAGATTCCAATCATCTTGCACATCAAAACAATAACATGTCGGACACACAATATTACAAGAGCCACAAGAAAAGCAATCTTTAGCGGCCTCGTTCCAAAAACTCTCATTAGCAAAAGACTTTCGCACCTTACCAGCAATCTCTTTGCTCGAATGCTTCAATGCTTCTGCGCACTTTTTGAGAGGCACATCATTGACACTACGCGCCTCCTGTTTCTGCCCATCGCTGGCACTTTCGAATTTTCCAAATTTTACCAAATTCTCCCCCTTAGCGGTAAGGGTTTCAAAAAGATAACCACTCTTTAATTTGGTCAGAAAGGCATCATGTCCCTTGGGCGTTACCTCCTTGCCTACGCTTGCAAAAAACGCTCGCGAAGAAACATTTTGAATATTGCTAGCAATGATCGTAGCAGCTTCGCGATTTGCTAAGTAATTCCAATCCTCATTCTTTTCTCGAAAAAGCAAATCAGTCATATCAATTGCTTTTACGTCATAAAAATGCACACCCAAAATAATCTTTTCCTCAGGATTAATACAACCCTCACAATGGTTTCCCTGAAATTTCATCAACGACTGACAAGTTGGAAAAAATTCTTTCTTTGGAGGCAAAATTGTAACATCGTAATCAAGTCGTAGTTGCTCTGGAGCTTCCAATGCCGCAAATACAAACTTCGATTTTTTCGTCACCGGTCCGACCACTTTCTTGGATTCCATCATCTTTGCTACAAAAGAATTGAAATCCTGATCTTTAATGAAATAAACGTTCATAATCACACTCCACTAAATTCGAAATTTCGAAATTCGTCCCCTTGTAATACACAACAGAGTATTACGATAGGTGATCTGTAATTAGTCGCAATATAGACCTCTATAGCACAGTTATAACTTACACAAAATATATACCAAGTTCTAATATAATAAATATACTTCCATAAATCACTGTGGTAAAAACTATAGCATAAACGTTTAAGCTGTTACACGGAAATCGATAATTTTTGCCTGATAAATATAGAGGAAAATACTAGGTTATAAGAGAGTTATAAATTTCTAATGTTATTTTCTACCTTTATTTTTCTTTACCATTTTCAATGGAGGGATTTTATGTCTATTAAAAAAAGTGTCCAAAGTAAATCCGCAAGTAGTACCCCTAGAACTAGTACCGTTGCGACAACAACAGCTGCCACAAAAGCAACAAGCAGCGCAGTAGTTAATGCTGGACTAAATAGTCGCACTATCACTGCAGAATTTCCTAAAACTCAATTGATGACTTGGTTGAAAAATCGACAGAGTTGGAATCACCAGGATTGGTTGGATTTACTTTCCTCACTCGAAAAAGCAGGTTTTAGCGCATTGACATCCAGTCAATCAGGAAGAGAAACTATCGGTGCTTTTATAGAGGCAAATCGTCAGCTTCGACAATAACAATTGTCGAGAACAAAAGAGCTAAAATCAACGACATATAGTGAAAGCTGTGGGTAGTTGACTAAAAAAAAATCTTTAGTCACCGATAAATCGGAAGTGACGCCTAGTAACATTCCACCGCCGCCTGATCCGCACAATTTAATTGAAAAATCTCCGCTATCAAGACCTGCCTTCCATAACGATCGTACTTCCGGCAAAATTGCTACTGCTAAATGCTGATATTGCCATGTAGACAGTTGATGAAAATTAGAACGTAACTGCAACCACTCTCCCGCCAAAAAATTTTCAATACAGAGGTTGGTAATTGGAATTAGTCCTTGATCACAATGATTTTTAAAATCATTTGACAGGGTCTGTTTATACCGCTCTAAAAAATGATTAACCAATGGTCCAGTTTTTTTAGCTAACCCTGTATCTATCAGAAAAAAATTTATCTTTTCGGGACATTGTGTCGTAAATGAAACATCGGTGTCAGTAAATGATAATACCTGTTCTCTGCTCTTAATCAAAATAGGAGCATCCAAATAACTAATTAATGGGTCAAGACCTGAGCTTCGTCCGTGAAAAAAAGACTCCATCTGTCCCAAAACCTGTTTTAACTCTAGTAACTCGCTCTGCTCCCAAAAAGAAGCGAAATATCGATCCCAAATTGCAGCGGTCAATGCCCCAGAACTTCCCAACCCATACCCAGCAGGAATATTAGAAAAAAAACGCAAATTATTCTGACAATCCGTCTGCAGCAGAGAAAGTGCTCGCTGAGAAATCCCCACAAGGCCAGAGTGCTTTGCAGTTCCGGCAGAGCTGGCAGAGACAGACAAATCAGATAAATAAGTAGCAAATTTCAGCAATCCATTACTATTATTGCTACTATTACTACTACCATTACTGCTACTATTAATACTAATGCTACCGCAACCATTAACTAACCTGCCTGAATAACTTCGGCAAGGAATTGCCAACGCCATTGAGTCTAAAATAATACTATATTCACCGAAAAGTAAAATCTTCGAGGAATAACTTCTGGTAGCACTATTAATGGCACTATTAGCAGCACTCTTTTTCATCGATTTGCTCTTCCAAAACCACGCATGGAGCTTGCTCGCTCATTTCGTCATCAATAAACCTTTGATTTTCACAAAATACCAATAATTCTCCCTTTATAAACTCTTTTACTCGCGGCACTACATCATCAACGTCTGGATAAATCAGATGAAGATTAGGACCTGCATCTAAAGTAAAAAACAAAGGTAGCGATTCTCGAGCTCGCCAATGTCGTAATTTATCAACAATCGCCAAAGTGGCCGGTTTCAGTAAAAGATAGCTCGGTGTCGAAGTCATCATCAAAGCATGAAGACCTAATGCCTCGCTCTCCACTACATTGGCCACTTCCCGCCAATCACCACTATTAAGTTCTCGGCAAAGTTTGTATAGATTATTTCTCGCAGTTAGTACTCGCGCTTCACGATAGGGATGATCATTCATCAAACGATGCCCCGCACTACTACTAATTTCCTTGGCCGAAGAATCCACCAATAAAATGGTATCTCTTAGTTTACGAAAGAGCGGTGCCACAACCAGGTGATCGGAAGATAAGGGAATCGCCCATTGATCGCTACTCCCCGCAAAGGCCGGATCCTCGCCCCACAAAACCATCCCTCCATAAACTGAACGGCAAGCACTGCCCGATCCTAATCTAGCGAGGATTGATGCTTGTTGATAAAACTGTTCCCTATCAATAGCTTTATAGCGACAAACAATTAATGCCAACGCTGCCATGCTGGCCGCAGAAGAAGCGATCCCCGCTGAATGGGGAAAAGAACACTGACTTTTGATAGCTACCGAAATATTCTCATTTTCTAAATTTTGTCTCAAATAATCCACGATACGTTTTTCAAAACTTGGCATGGGGTGACCATTATATAGAAATGATGTTAAATTTAAACACGGCCCTTGTCCCTTTAAGAAAGTAACATCAAAATCCACATAAGAATGTTTCAAAGTGAAACTCAATGAAGGATTAATGGGAAGCTGTATCCCTTGTGTTTTTTTTCCCCAATATTTAATTAATGCGATATTAGCACAAGCACGGGCACGCATCCGCCAACTTAAGGCCATAACAAAAATTTCCTTGTATGAATAATTTTGTCTAACTAATTTTGTCTAACTAATTTTGTCTAACCAATTCATTAAAGGGAATAAAAATGTCTAGCCCTTTACTCATAAAATATTCCTTCGTTTCAGCAAACGAGCGTGCGCTGGTCACCATAAAAAAATCGCCGCCCCAGGCACCCAAAGATTTGACCTCTCCCCAGTAGTCATTGAATAAGCGAATTTTAACCCGCTGCTGCTGTAAAAATGAAGAAACTATCTCCTCGTGCTCACGAATAAGAGAATCAAATGCGTCCAAGGTAACACAGTTCACTATATCTCGAGTAAGTCCCGTAATTTTCTTAATAAGAGATTGCTCACGGTCACCTGAGCGCTTTTGATACCAACTGACCGCCTCTGCGCTACTTTTTTTCATTCCTGAATATACAAAATAAAGATGTTGCACAAAAGGACGCGGCCAAGATATCTGCTCCCATTTTGCGGTGGCAGTGGCTGCCGCTCCATGACACTTTTGATACAAGATAGGTCCATCTGCCCCTGCACAAGCAACATCGTACCCAGAACCACCCACACTTTTAAACAATAATTGAACAGGATCAACTGCTGCCCATGTCGCCAAATTATAAATCAAAGTTGAGCTGGCCCCCAACCCCCATTGTAACGGAAATTCTAAATATGTTTTGATATTTACATCGTAATCGAAAGGAGTTGCAAATGCCCCCAGTTCAAGCGCGGCCTGTAACAATTTCTCCAAAAAAAGGGCCTGCTGCTCGGCGCACTCATTTCCTATAAAGCTTCCTTTCACCATCTTCAACGAAAGTAAATCAAATTCTCCTTGAAACCATGGCCGACGCTCGCGATCAAAACTTTCCCAAAAAATTCTGCGCCCGCTGCTCCCGCTTCCACAGCGCTCCTGCCTAGGGCACACCTCCAACCACTGTCCTACAGTAGTGGGCAACGCCAAGGCA
>JADGBS010000162.1 GCA_015231325.1 Oligoflexia bacterium
AATTACAAAGGATATTTAAATACATTGGATCTTTAAATTACGGCAAGTTAAAAGAGAATGGTCAATCGACCATTTTAACGGTTTTCATAGATTTACAAAATATATAGAAATACATAGAAATACAAAACTATGCCCTCTTGCAGTCCAAGAGAAATACTAAGCCGCAAAAAATGAAGTTAACCGATTGAGCCACACTAGCACAGCGATAAAAGATAAAAAAGGCACAGCTTATATTAACTAACGGTTCAAAACAACCTCGATTTGCAAAAAAGTAAAGATTTTAACAAATTAAATATTCTTTATAGTTCAGCATTGAGCGATTTTGGAAACATTGAGTGCCACAATGATCGCGGACAAATTTACTTCATCCAAAACCAAAGTGGACAAAACGGCAAAAACAACAAAAGCGACAAAACCAGCAACGTCATCACAGGACATCAGGTTATTACAAAAACCGAATTGGTATCACTAAATATTAGCGACAAAAAAATTACTACTTTAAGTGATTTAAATAACGTAACCCAGGTATTAGATATCGATGGCAAGATCATCGTTCCTTTTCAAGGAGACTTCTATATTGCTTATGGCGATAATACTACTGGTAAAGACAATCTTCCTAGTAAATGAGCAAATAAATAAATCCTACTCTTTCAAAATATGAGTTCCACTTTTTCCGGCCAACGCTTCTTTTAAATGAAACAAACTAGCAATAATCGCATGAGTGCCACCACCTTGGATAAAACTGATTACTGCCTCCACTTTCGGCCCCATGCTGCCGGCCGGAAATTGACCTTGCTCATGGTGCTTGACCAATTCATCCACGGTTATGTTCTCAATTTTTTTTTCCGTAATTTTTCCGTAGTCCAGGTAAACATAATCCGATTCGGTCAATATGATAAAGACATCGATTCCCACGGCATTGGCCAACAAAGCGCTGGTTCTGTCTTTGTCGATTACTGCTTCTACTCCTTCCAATTCCCCGCTCTCTCTCCTGACTACAGGAATTCCACCACCGCCACCCACAATCGCAATCATGTTACTGGCCAACATCTGTTTAAACATCTGCTTTTCAATTACATCTAAAGGAATTGGAGAAGGAACCACTCGCCTCATTCCTTTTTTTGCTTGGGATTTCATTACCCAACCATATTTGCAGGAAAGCTCAGCTGCCTCTTTTTCTGAGTAGAATGCTCCTATGGGTTTAGTTGGATCATTAAACGCGTGGTCTTGAACATCTACTAAAACTTGAGTTATAAGCGAGTAAGCAAACTTATCAAGTCCGCGTGATCTACATTCGTTATTAAAAACATTTTGGATGATATAGCCAATCCTACCCTGGGTATCAGCAACACAAACATCCAAGGTAGTTTGACGCGGGAACGCCTCTTTGGTCAATTCTTGTTGCAAAAATATCCTACCAACCTGTGGTCCATTGCCATGAGTAATGATAATCCGTTCATAACCATCGCTTACTAAATCAACAATATTCTTCATCGCCTGACGAGCGATAAAAAACTCCTCCTTCAATGAAATACCACCCTGAGTATCATCGACATTTAAGGCATTTCCCCCCAAAGCTATTAAAATGCTTAAATCTTTCCCTTTATTTTTCGATGCTGCAGAAAAAATCATGAGACAAACTCCTTGCATGCCACTTGCATTGGTTCCACGTAGACATCTCCCCCCATTCTATCAGAAATCATTATCTGAGCTGATAGTAAGTACTAGTCTATCGCGATGCAACCATCGCTACGCAACTATCGCAAACTTATTTTTACTGCATCAACTCCCGCCCAGAATGCCTTTTCATTCAACTCTATTAAATTCGGTTTGGACTTAAGATTTGTTCTTAATGCGGCCAAAAAAGTTTCGGCAGGATATAATTTAGTAGCGGCCTGTAGCGCACCCAACGCTACAACGTTTTTTACCAATGGGTTTCCTAACTTTGCTGCCATTTCGGCGAAAGGAACTCCAATAAGTTTAATGCTGCTAGATAACTTTAACAGACCTACATCACTAACTACCGAACTATCGTAAATTACATATCCTTGAGATAATACTGATGGAGCAAATTTGAACAAACTGGGGGCATTAAACGCGACAAGAATATGTGGAGTGCTTGCAGAAGGTGATGATACCTCTTCTATCGCAACACGCACATCTGCATATGAAGTACCTCCTCTAGACTCTGGTCCATAACTAGGAATATGGGTTGAATCATATCCCTCGTTGATCGCTGCAGAAGTGATCAACATCGCAGCAGTTTGCGCACCATCACCGCCTGCTCCAGCAAATTTCAGAGCAATATTTTCTTTGGCAATGTGAGTAGGAAAACTTTCTGCATACCTTGGTGTAAATTCATTCTGCCCTCCATTGACAACACTCAATAATTTTTCTGGCCCAAAATTTGGATGAGCAAATTTTGTGATGACATTAATTCCTTTTCCTTCTCCGCTCACATCTTTTTTTACACCCAACGGAAAAATCGGCAACATTTCTTCCTGTATCCATTTCATGGCAGATAATGGTTCCATTTTTAAATGAGTTGGACACTCTGCTAAAACCTCTACAAAGGCAAACCCCTTATTTTCTACCTGCAACTGCATTGCCTTTTTAATCGCGCGCTTCGCCTTGGCCCTCTCTTTAGCATTAAAAAGTGCAACTCTTTCAACATATATTGGGCCATCCAATGTTGCAATTAACTCCGCCATTTTGAATGGTTGGCCAAATATATCGCCTCGACCATAAGGAGAGGTAGTGGTTTTTTGCCCAGTCAAAGTTGTTGGGGCCATTTGCCCACCGGTCATGCCATAGATTGCGTTGTTGGCAAACACAACTGCGATAGGAATTCCCACTTGTGCGGCAAAAACAATTTCAGCAAGACCGATCGATGCCAAATCCCCATCTCCCTGGTAGCTGACTACTGAGGCATTTGGATTTGCAAATTTATGTCCGAGTGCAACAGCAGGGGCCCGACCATGTGGGGCCTGAGAATTACCAACATCCATATAACTATATAAGAAAACGCTACACCCCACCGGAGAAATTGCTACTGTATTATCTTTTATTCTCAGTTCTTCGACAGTTTCTGCCAAATATTTTTGCGCCAAACCATGGCCACACCCAGGACAGTAATGGGTTGAATATCCTTTTAGGCCCACACCGTGAGCATACCGCAAAAACTGCTTATAAAATGCGTTTGTACTTTTTTCACCGCTGCTACCAGCACTGCCATTAGTATTAGTATCATTACTATTGTTACTCATCTTCCCACCTCCGAATTCTCTATCTCAGTTTGTAGGGAACACACTCTCTGAACAATTTCTTCTACGCTCGGCAGAATTCCTCCGCAACGTCGAACGTGTGCAATCGTTGGATGCTTATTGATACCTGCCTTATTGAGGGCCAGCCTTAGTTCATCCTCCAACTGCCCCTCACTTGCCTCAACTACTACAATTTGCTGAATCGTCCCGCCCGACAACAATTTTTTTAATGCCATTATTGGGAACGGCCACAAAGTTATAGGTCTAAATAGACCAGCCTTAATATTTTTTTCACGCAAAGCAGTAACCGCTCCTTTCGATGTTTGGGCAGGAGTATTACATGCTATCAAGAGTATATTCGCATCACTGCATTTAAAAACATCGGACAGTTGCTCGTTGTCGCATATTTGCTGATATTTTTTACTTAAATACAAATTATGTTCTTCCAAATCCTTTTCCGTGAGAAAAATCGAACATATCAAATTACCACGATGTGTTTTGTCACCATACACTGCCCACTTAGGAACACCCGGTCGTTTCATACTCTTAGGTAAAGTGACCTTGCCAGTCATTTGCCCTAAGTAACCATCCCCAGCAATAATAACGGGATTACGATATTTGAACGTAAGTTCAAACGCCTTTATAGTTAAATCTAGCATCTCCTGAGGAGTGGCCGGGGCCAAAACTAATGCATGTGTATGCCCATGTCCGAGCCCTCTACAAACCAACTTTATGTCCGATTGTTCTGGGGCAATATTTCCTAAACCTGGACCACCACGCATAACATTCACAAAGACCCCAGGAACCTCCGCCCCAATCATATATGAAATTCCCTCCAACATCAGACTGAAGCCTGGAGATGAAGTAAATGTCATACAGGGCATTCCTGCTCCTCCAGTTCCATACATCATATTTACAGTGGCCACTTCACTCACTGCTTGAAAAAATACACCATCCAATTTAGGCATCAACTTTGCCATTAGCTCCGCTCCTTCAGTAGAAGGAGTTATCGGATAACCATAAAAATGGCGACAACCGGCCAAAAGCGCACCAATAGCGGAAGCATACGTCCCTTTGATCACCAGGGGAACACTCTCCGGCAGAGGTATTATCTCATCGGGTATATCTTCCACATCAGCATTCATCACCCCTGTATCATCTCGCTCTACATCTTTTCCAAAATATTTTCCTGGAATGATTATGTTACCAGCAGATGGATCAGAGACAGCGCTAGCAGCACCAGCATAATGTGTATCTTCAATAGTTTCCGAATTTCCCATCCCCAGAGCATACGGTTCCGGGCAGGCAGTTACACAGAGTGCACATCCAATACAGTTAGAAAGATCAAAATTTACTGGCATCAAACCTGTAAATGAATTGATCTCTGTTCCCATACTGATACAGCTTTTGGAACAAGCTTCAATACATCTGGCACACCCCTTACAATACTCTTTTAAATGAAACGGTCTTCTTTTCAAATTCTTAGCAGGTATACTTGCGGCAACTCCAGAAAGATTTTTACCACCCTTGCCATTACTATCAGGCATAGTTTCCTCCAAATCTTAAAATCTATAGAACATTAAGAGCTATAAAACATTAAGAACTAAAGAAAAGGATAGTGTAAATAAGCAACTTTAGCAAAAGGAAATAGTCTGATACAAAATAAATCATTCTTTTTAATAATTATCGTCATCTAATTATCGCCATATAATTACCACCACCATTATCATTTACAATGGCAGATGACAAACAACGGATGCCAATGTAACTATATGTCATAATCATAAATCAAAACTTTTTGAGGAGTATTTCTATGAATTCTACGAAAAAGATTAGAGCTGCATTGATGGGTGGTACAGGATATACTGCCGCAGAATTAATCAAACGCTTAGTTTCTCATCCTCATGCCGAATTGGTGCGCATTTCCAGCATCGATAACATTGGTGACAACGTGGGAAAAGTGCATAAAAATTTCGGCGACCGCCTTCCCTTTATTCTAGAAAATCTGAACTGCCAAGAAACCGTGAAAGGGTGCGATGTAGTTTTTTTGGCACTCCCACACAAAGTCTCTTATACTAAAGTCCCAGAGCTCTTGCCGCTGGGAGTGAGTATCATTGACCTTTCAGGTGATTACCGCACCAAAGATGTAGCGATATATAACAAGTATTACAATACGACCCACAGTAATCCGGAAAATCTTTCCAAGTTTGTCTACGGATTGCCTGAACTTAATCGAGAATTGATAAAAAATTCTAAGTACATCGCAAATCCAGGATGCTTTCCCACTGGTGTAGCTCTTAGTATGGTTCCACTTGCAAAGAACGGTCTGCTTAATAATGTTAAGTTGAGAGTCCTGGCGGCCACTGGTAGCACCGGTAGCGGAGTTAATCCTCAAGAGGGTACTCATCATCCGGTACGCTCCCTCAATCTCAAAATATATAAACCTCTGGTACATCAACATCTCCCAGAAATGGAACAAACCTTAATCGACGCTGGTGCCAAAGAAATTTCA
Organism: Oligoflexia bacterium; assembly: GCA_015231325.1. Classification (GTDB taxonomy): domain Bacteria; phylum Bdellovibrionota; class Bacteriovoracia; order Bacteriovoracales; family Bacteriovoracaceae; genus JADGAN01. Next base: position 5,776 of record JADGBS010000162.1, read on the forward strand.
ATCGACTTTATTCCTATGTCCGTTCCACTTTCACGCGGCATGCTCACGAACGTTGTTGTGGATTTGCCTAAATACCTCTCTGAAAAAGATGTGGAGAATATCTATCGAGAATTTTATAAAAACCATCCATTTATTCGTCTCACCGGTTCAAAAAATATGCCCGAAGTGGTTTCTGTTGCCAGTACAAATTTTGTTGAAATAGGCTGGTATCTACGAGAAGAAAAAAATGGCAGTAAAAGTTTTGCTGTTAGTGCTGCTTTTGATAACTTAGTAAAAGGCGCATCTGGGCAGGCAATCCAAAACATGAACATTATGTATGGAATAAACGAAACCACCGCACTCGATGATTTCGGCAGTTGGCCATAATTATCACTATACACAATAGAACGTAGAGGAATTGTAATATGAACACAAAAAAAGACTCCTTAACAGTAATAAAGTTTGGCGGTGAAATTCTTGAAACGGCCCAACAACTAGAAAATCTTGCGCAATCTTTACAGTCCCTACATCAACAAAACGAACAAATTGTGCTAGTTCATGGGGGAGGACCTCAGGCAACAAAACTCTCAACACGCCTAGGAATTACCCATAAGATGGTTGGTGGCCGTCGTATCACTGACTCAGAAACCCTGGAAGTAATGAAGATGGTTTTACCGGGGGTTGTAAGCAGCAACTTGCTGGCACTTCTAAAAAAATACCAGCTCCCTGGTGTCGCAGTCAGTGGTATTAATATTATTCAAGCAAAAAAGCGTCCTCCTAAAGTGGTTAGTGGCAGTGGTGGTGAGTTAGTTGATTTTGGTCTAGTCGGTGACATCATAGACGTTGATACGTCATTGATCCTTCATCTTTTACAGGGGAGATATATCCCTATAGTGACCCCGCTTTCTGCTGACAACAATGGTCAAATTCTCAACATAAACGCCGACACCGTCGCAGTAAAACTCGCAAAAAAATTAAAGGTATCTCGATTTGTAACAATAACCCAAGTTGGTGGGGTGTATCAGAATCTTGAAGACAAAAACAGCAAATTCTCGCAACTAACTACTAACGAGGCCAAACAAAAAATTGCTGATGGAGTAATTCAAGGGGGAATGATCCCAAAAATTGAAGAAGGTCTTGACTTGTTACAAGATGGACAATTAGACTCTTTTCATATTGTCGGTCTGGACAGCGCTGAAGCGCTTTTGTGCGAAATAAAAAATCCTGGCAGTGTTGGCACCGCCATTGTGCATAATGCTCACTAAAATTTACTAATTTTTTTTTCTGCTCTTCCGATACTTCCTCAATGAAAAACAAAAAAATAAACCTGTCAGAAGATGATCTTCCATTTTTTGACACCGAAGCTAAAAATACAAGTTCATCTAACTCTGAAAGCCAATTTGATGATGAAAATCAATTCAACTCCAAAGACAGCTCTATCAATGATAATGGTGACAACAGTGAAAGTGACTATTACGATAAAGAAGAAAACGGTTCACAAAATAAGAAAAATGATAAGAAACAAGATGGTGGAGCGGAAGAAAATGTTATCGAATTCATCACGGATAATTTATCTCCCAAGTTAGAATCAGTCATGGAAATTTTAAAAATTATTACTCCAAAAGACGTCACTAAAATGAGTAACATTTTTGGTGGTAGCACAAAAGAACCAATCACTCAATTTTTCCTGAATGAGCTTCAATTTGGAAAAACACTAAACAACTCAAGTTGGCAGGAACATTTTTCCAGACTTTGGGAAAACCAATCCACGCAAAAAAAGAACTACAACAACGATGGATTAGAGCTTCCTCAGATTGTTGATCTGGCCAAATTCACACCACCATCCGTCGCCGACAGCAGTTCTTCGACTTCCTCGTCACCTTCATCTACAGAAACGCCTGCTCCGACAGAACTTCCTCTCCCTACACACCCTGTTGCTGATCCCCCCCCTATTATTCCGCAGGAAAAGACTCAACAAACTTCAATACCTTCCTATATTGATCCGCCTAGCAATACAACCTTCTTTCTACTCGAGAAGGAGAGAATGAAAAGGGCGGAGGATATTATTCGAAGAAATCAATACATATCAAACTACCAAAACCGGAGTCAAGATCTCTTTAAACATGCAAAAAAATCGCCAGAAGTTGATACACCACCATCAACGAATCATGATGGTGAAAACAACAAAGATCAAAATCAATCTACCGGAACCTTGCTGGATAAAAAACAAAAGTAAACTTCCAAGCAAAAAAACGAAGTGAAAAAATGACTAGAAAATATACCGACTTAATTTGGTTGCGGAGGTAGGATTTGAACCTACGACCTTCGGGTTATGAGCCCGACGAGCTACCGGGCTGCTCCACTCCGCGGTACTAGAGCTCACTCTACTACTACTTTCATATTCTGTCCACCTATAAACACCTAATAATCACTTTTTTTATTCAAGAAAAAAAACTCAAAATAATTTTCAACTGAACACTAATGAATCCTAATAACAATG